>NZ_QQZY01000005.1 GCF_003351045.1 Gaiella occulta | reverse complement strand
GCGCCTTGACCGCGACAGCCGTGAACACACCGCGCAGCTTGTTGACAACGATCGTCGCGAGCGCCTCACCCTCGAGGTCCTCCGCAACGATCACGAGCGGCTTGCCCGCCTGGATCACCTGCTCCAGCACTGGGTCAAGTTCAAGTTCAACGAGCTCTCCGGCGCCCTCCTCAGCGTTCGTTGTCCGGGCGGTGGACGACGCAAAAGCCCATCGCCTCGATCCGGAACGACCGGTTGAACTTGCTGTACAGATTCTCGAGGCAGATCCACCCCGTAAGCTCAACGAGTCCCGCGTCCTCGAAGTGTCGGCGAATCCGCGCGAAGATGTCGTCATCGACGTCGCGGTCGCTGCGGGTCATCGCCTCCGCATACTCGAGGACGTCCTGTTCAAGCCCGCTGAAGCGAGAACTCTGCCGCCAATCCGGCACCTCGCCGAGTTTCGCCAAATCCGCGCCCGTATGCAGCAGCCCGGCTGCATTCAGGTCAATTCAGAACGGGCAGCCGTTGATCTGCGCGGTGCGCAGCCGGGCGAGCGAGACGAGCGCCGGCTCGACGTGGCCCGCGGCCGCCAGCGCCCCGTGGAGGGCTTGGATCGGCGGCAGGAGCGACGGCACGTGGGCCCAGATCCGCGTCGTGTTGAGCACGGAGCTGTAGTTGGCCACGTCGCCCTCGAGAAGCGCGTGTTGCTCAGGCGTGGCGTTCACCTCGTCAATCTCGGGAATCCTCGGCATGATGACCTCCCTTTCATAAGCGTTTGGGCGCTTCAGCGAATCGGTATCCGGAGAGAGCCACGAGCACGTGCGCACGCCTCAGGCGTCCAACCCTCGCTCGGCCACGATTCGAACGAGCTCCGTCCGCCGTTTGACGCCAAATTTCGAGAGTAGCCCGCTGACACAGAGCTTGATCGTGTGGTAGCTGAAATGAAGCGTCTCCGCGATCTCGGCGTTCGTGCGACCCTGGGCGATCATGCGCAGGACGATCATCTCGCGCTCGCTCAGGTCCGGCCCGGAGCGGGTGCGGCCTTGAGACGCGCTCGCCATCACGAGGTCTTCGGAGAGCCTCGGATCGAAGTAGGAACCATGCTCGTAGACATGGCGAACAACGTCGGGTAGTCGCCGCGTCGAAGCATCCTTGAGGATGTAGCCAACGGCTCCGGCTTCGACGCTTTCACGAAGCAGACCGACGCTGCCGTGGGCAGTGAACACGACCACACGAACGTCCGGGCAGCGGTGGCGCACGATCCTGCAGAGGTCGAAGCCGTTCTCGCTCGCGATCCGCAGGTCGAGAAGCAGGATGTTTGGTGCTCCCGTTTCGAGCAGCCGGAGCAGCTCGACACTCGAAGACGCGCCGCCCCAGTAGACGATGTCGCTGGTGCGTTGCGTCATCGCGTTGATGCCGTCCTGCACGATCATATGGTCGTCGACCACGCCAATAGTGATCATTCGGGCTCTCGGTGGCTGAGGGGAAGGCGGGCCTGAATCGAGAGGCCCCCGTCGTAGCGAACGATCACGAAAGACCCTCCCATCCGCCGTGCGATGCTCCGCATCTGGCGTAGGCCGAAGTGCCTCGAGTCCTGACTCATGCTTGCTTCGAGCACGTCGCTGCTTATGCCGTAGCCGTTGTCGGAGATGCGGATCGTTGCCGCGTCGTCGCTGACTTCGAGCGCGACCTCGACCTGCGACGCATTGGAATGCCGCTCCGAGTTCGCGATGGCCTCTTGGCCGATGCTCACAAGGGCGCTCGCGACGGCTGCAGGTAGTGCCGACCGAACAGCACCGGTCACGACGAACGACCGCTCGATGTCTCTCAGGCCGTGCCCGTACCGCAGCTGCTCGATGACTTCGCCGACCGAGGAGCTCTCGGCGAGCCCACCGTCATTCGCCATCCGCGTGATCTCCTCGCGGACCTTCTCGAGGCAAAGCTCCGCGGTACGACCGATCGCCTCCAATTGGTTTCGCACCGGCGAGTCGGTCGCCACCGCGAGGCCGGCCTCGGCGATGAACCCTATCTCCATGAGGTCACGGACAAGGGAGTCGTGGAGCTCGAACGCGAGACGCTCCTGCTCAAGCCGCCGCACTACCGCCATCCGGTGCTGCTCGGCTTCGGCCTGCCGGAGCGAGAGTGATGCGAACTCGGCAAATTCATCCAGCAGCGACGCATCGCTCTCCGTGAACGGCGTGATTTCCCGATTAGCCACGTAGAGGAGCCCGAGCAGGCTCCCGTCGGCAGCGACGAGTGGCGCGCACATGGCCGAATGGAGCCCCTCTCCCAGAGTCTCCTCAACCGGGGCCTGGCGCAGCCGCGGGTCCTCAGCATAGTTCAGGCTCCGAACAGCGCGCAGCGTCTCTCGGGCGAGGCCACCGAGGCCGGCACCAGGACCCATTCGCAGGCGACGGAAGGGACTCGTTCGGATGTTCACGAAGTTGGTGAAGACGAAGTCGCTGCCGTCTGCGTCGCTGCCGTCTGCGCCTGGCATCGAGACGTACGAGGACGCCGTCCCAAGGAGCGTGCGGGCCACAGTGACGATCGTCTGGAGGGCCTCAGGCACGGTCGGCGAATCAAGCTGTGCCACGGACATCGTCCGCAAGGCCCTCTGGACGTCCTGCCGCAGTCGGGTCGCGCCCTCGAGGCCTGCAAGGCGGTGCGCGCGGCTAATCTGCGACGAGAAGCGTGAGAGGAGCTCCTGATCGAGCGCCTTGCCTTCCTGTCTGGATGCGTGCATCCCCGCGATCAGCCAACCGCGCCCGGCGTCCTGGTCCCAGGGCAGAATCAGGGCCGCTGAGAGGTGAAGCGTGTAGTTGCGGATCGCCGACTCCAGGGTGACGTCGAAGCGCGACCTCGTCTGGCGTGATGCGAGCGCACCCTGCACTCGCAACGGCTCGTTCGGCAATGGAAGGCGCGTGTCGTCGTCTGCGCTCGCGGCGAGCACGTACGCGCCGGCCGACAATGGGCTCTGGTAGAGGACGAGCGCAACATCGAGCCCGAGCTGTGCGCGCACATCATCGACCAGGGGCGTCAGGCTCCTACGCACGGTGCGCGATCGACCTCCGTCGACGTGGCCCAGGCCTCTCACAGCCTTCGTTTCCATGGAATTCCTCCGCAGATGAGCTGGTCGGCCGAGCCTCGAGGCCCGGCCGACCATTACTCGACAACCCTAGTGCCAGCCGGAGTCGACAGGCGCCGGCTCGACTCCGCGGACATCCGGTTCGGCAAGCCCGGCACGGTCTGCGTCGTCGTCCACCCATGCTTTGGCGATCTCCTCGCAGGTGGCGAACCAGACGCCGTCCTTGCTCGAGATGTGCGCGATCAACTTCTCGAAGAACAACATGTGATGGGCCTGACCGATGATTTGCGGGTGAACGGCCGTGGCGTACACGCCATTCTCCACACGCTCGTACGCATAGTCGAAGATGTCACGCCACCTGCGATAGATCGTATCGGTGTCCTGCTGGCCCGGCTGGATACCTCCCACGTACGCGAGGGGCGGGAAGTCATCGAGGTACCAGTTGACCGGGATTTCGAGGACGTTGGCCATCTTGCCGGGAACGTTCGCCTTCTCCCAGTTGACCTGCCATCTACGCGGTCGATAGGGCACGAGGTCGCGGCCCATCAAGGAGCTGTCGTAGATGAAACCGAACTCCTCGACCAAGTCGAGCGTGTTCTCGCTGTAGTCCCAGTAGGGCGAGCGGTATCCGACCGGCTTGATGCCGAGCCGCTTGTCGTAGCTCGCGAAGGCGAGTTCGATGAGTCGCTTCTCGGTGTCGCGCTCGATCTTCGTCGGGTTCTCGTGGTAGTAGCCATGATGCCCGAATTCGTGTCCCTCGGCTTGAATGGCCTTGCAGGCGTCCGTGAACGTGTCGACGGTGTGCCCGGGTGTGAACCAGGTCGTTCGAATGCCGGCGCGCTTGAATGCCTCCAGCAGACGAGGCACTCCGACCACCGCACCGAATTCGCCACGCGCCATCATCGCCGGAGATGGATTGTTGAACGCTCCGAGCCAGAGGCTCTGGGCATCGAAGTCCACACCGAGGTTCACCGCGATTCGCTTACCAGGTGGGAGCTGTAGGTGACCCATCTTGAACCCTCCTCATTGGAAATAACAATCGTTGATTCAGAACGGTTGAAACTCGTGATATCGCTAGCGTGTGGCCTGCGCCCCCTCGAGGTGTGATGGCCACGAGACATAAAGGTCACGGCGCCGACGGCGGTCACGAAAGGTCGGTGCGGCGCCGTTCTCGCGGTTCTCGTAGAGTTTGTCCAGGTCGACCTCGCCACGAACAACCATCTCTTTGTTCGCATCTGCCTGAGCGACAATGCCGCTCGGCGTCCAGGGAACGTCACACGGCGACAGAATCGAACTCTGTGCCCAACCGTTCGGCAGGGTGCCCCCAGGCTGGCCGCCGGTGCAGCAGTGGACGAAGTAGACCTGGTTCTCGATCGCGCGTGCCTGCGCGCAGTGGCGCACACGCCAGAACCCGTACTCGGTGAACGTATAGGACGGGCACAGGATGATCTCCGCTCCCTGCTCGACAAGTGTGGTCGAGCACTCCGGGATTTCTGCCTCATAACAGATGTTGAGCCCGACCCTCGCAAACGGAAGGTCGAACGCATCAACCGACTCGCCCTCCTCGGTGTGCCAGTTCGACTCGGCCGGGAAGATGTGCGTCTTGACGTGCTCGAACACGAGACCCTCGGGGCCATAGACGTGGCCGATGTTGAGATAGCGCCCGTCGACCTCCATGAGATGCGAACCAGCAACGATGAACTGTGACCGCTCTTTCGCCTCGCTCTCGAAGAGACTCTTGTAGTCGCCCGTGTACTTATCGATGAGGGTCAGTTCCGTGGCGGGGGTGTTCTGCCAGTCGGCGAACGTCGTGAAGAGCTCTACCGTGAAGAGCTCGGGGAACAGGACGAGATCAGCTCCCTGGGCTCCGTCGAGCAGACCACGCACGTGGTCGGCGAACTCGTCGAAGCTCGCTACAGGACGAACGGCAAAGTTACAGGCGGCAATCGAGACGGTACGTGCCATGTCGTGCTCCTTCCGGTGTTTCGGTTGAGGCGGTACGTGACATGTCGTGCTTCTTCCGGTACTTCGACGGGGAAGGCACCCTGATCGGCTGGATTCGAGAGCACCTCCCTAGGCCGAACGCGTGGCTTCGGGAAGAGGTGGAGAGGCAAGGCTCGAGCCTTCGCCGGTGGGTGGCGCCCTTCGTCCCGACTTCCAAGACGCACGCCGCGATTCGTACTCCGAGCGACGCCTGCCGTACGAGTCGACCGCGATCGCGAAGATGATGATCGCGCCCTCGATGATCTGCTGGTAAAAGGTGTTCACTTGGAGGTGGTCGAAGGAGTTGCCGAGAATCGCGAGGATGGCGATGCCGACGGCGGTACGCCAGATCGCGCCCTCGCCGCCCGCCAGGGCGGTGCCACCGATGACGACGATGGTGATGACTTCCAACTCGATGCCAACGCCGACATCGGCCTGCGCCGAGCCGAGGCGTGAGGCTATGATCGCGCCGGCAAGCGCCGCACCCACGCCGGTGATCATGTACGTACTACCGCGCAGCACGCGCGTGCGCAGACCCGCGAGGCGGCTCGCCTCGTCACCTCCGCCGACGGCATAGATCGAGCGTCCGTAGACGGTCTTGGCCAGCACGAGTCCGCCCAGGATCAAGCCGACTACGAGGACGATCCCCGGGACGGGAACCACGCCCAGCTTGCCCTGGCCGATATCGGTGAAGTCCGGCTTGTCCACGATGATCGGCGTCGCGTTGGAGCCAACCTCGGCGATTCCTCTAATGATGAACCCCGCTCCGAGGGTCGCTACGAACGGGTTGACGTGCAATCGTGTGATGACGACGCCGATCAGCAGCCCGATTCCGGCGCCTGCCAGGAGTGTCAGGAACAGCGCGACCCACGTGTTGTTGTTTAGCGCTAGGGCCGCGAAGATGACGCCGCCGGCCGCGTACGTGCCGCCGATCGAGAGGTCAAAGCCACCGGAGATGATCACGTACGTCATTCCGATGGCCATCAGACCTTGCGGGGCCCATTGCAGAAGCAGGTTGAGCAGATTGGACTGGGTCAGGAAGTTCTTGTCGATCACCGCTGTGACGACGGCCATGCCCACGAGCACGACGACCATCCCGTAGCGCAGGAAGAGCGTCGGCAGGTCTGCCGCCAAACTGTTCATCGCGCTCAGGCGCGGGAATGAGTTCACGTTTCCTCCACGTCGAAGATGACCCGCAGGACGTCCGAGACGGCGAGTCCTGCGGCCGGAGCCTCCGCTACGACGCGTCCGCCGACAAGCGTCATCACGCGATCGCTGTGGCCGACCAATTCCTCGAGCTCAGACGAGACCATGACCACCCCAAGGCCTTGAGCGGCGAGCCAGTCGAGTAGCGTGAATACCTCTACCTTGGCACCGACATCGATACCGCGTGTTGGCTCGTCGACGAGCAGAACGCGCACTCCTCGGTCGATCCAACGGGCGATCAGCGCCTTCTGCTGATTACCGCCAGAGAGAGTCCGTACTGGTCGCGCGAGCACCTCGCTCTCGAGGGCTACGCGCTCGGCGCGTTCTCCGGCGGCCTCAAGCTCCTTTTGGCGCCGGAGGAGGCCGCCGCGCGCGACAGAGGCGAACGAGGACATGTTGATGTTGTCGAAGACGGGCATTCCCAGCACGAGGCCTTGAGACTTCCTGTCCTCGGGAACAAGTGCGATCCCGACCTGCAGTGACGCTCGGGGAGTGTGGGGCCAGCGCACGTGACGTCCATCGACTTCGAGCGACCCACTCGAGGCGGAGTCCATTCCCGCGAGCGCGCGAAGGAGTTCGGTCCTGCCGGAGCCCACGAGCCCCGCGATGCCTACGATCTCGCCGGCCCGAACCGTGAGGTCGACTTCCTCAAGGTGACCGGGAACGCGAATGCCCGTGGCCCGAAGGATCGCGTCGCCTGCCTGGCGCGTCCGGGATATCTGCGTCGACGCGGCCTTGCCGAGCATCGCGGTGACAAGCGCTGACTTCGTCCACTGTAGAGCCGAGCGCGTCTCGACCTTGCGGCCGTCGCGTAGGACAGTGACGGTGTGTGCAACGTTGAGCACTTCGTCAAGGTCGTGCGAGATGAAGATCACGGCCACACCACGGGACGAGAGACGGCCGACGACTTCATAGAGCGCCTCACGCTCATGTACTGCGAGAGACGCAGTCGGTTCGTCGAGAACGATGATCCTCGCATCCGACTCGAGTCCGCGCATTATCTCGAGCGCTTGCTGCTGGGCAACGGAGAGGAGACCCGCCTGCGCGGTAGCAGGAATCATGACGCCGAACTCCTCGCAAAGCTCCGCGAACCTGGCACGCATCCGGCGCTCCGCAAGGAACCCGCCTCGGGATTTCGTCTGACCCAGGAACACGTTGGCGACTGCCGTCATGGCTGGGATGATCGTCAGCTCTTGGTACACGGCGGCGATACCGAGCCGCCGGGCCTCGTTCGGGCCGTGGAAGTCCACCGGTTCACCGAAGATCGTGAGCGCGCCGGAACTAGCCTCGTGCGCACCGGTCAGGATTTTCAGAAGGGTCGACTTACCGGCGCCGTTCTCGCCCACAAGAGCATGAATCTCACCGATCGCCACCTCGAGGTCGACATCGACGAGTGCCTGGACACCGGGATATGCCTTGGACACGCCCGTGAGGCGAATGGCCGAGCCAGCCGGCACCCCGTCCTGCGGGGTACCGGCCGGACGGCGAACGGACGAGCCGCTTTCCACCATCGACGTCAGCGTTTCCTAGTACTCGGGTAGACCGATCGCGGTGTACTTGGCGATATTGGCCTTCGTCACAAACGGCGAGAGCCCCTTGAGCCTCGGATCCTTCGTGAGATCCCAGAACTGACCGACCGTTACGCCATTGAGGCTCTTGAGTTTGGAGAGCTGAGCGACAACGGCCTCCACGGCGCGATACTGCTCCTCGTAGGGGAGGTAGACCGCGGTCGACGCGACCGACCCCTCCCTAACGGCTTTGAACATCGTCTTGTCGCCGCCGAGGTCGTAGATCTTCACCTGACCGGTCTTGCCCGCGGCCTTAATCGCCGAAATCGCTCCCGGCGTCTGGCCGGCATAGTTCGAGAAGAGGAGCTTCAGATCAGGATGCGACTGAAGGATGTTCTGTGTCTTCGCGAGCGCGACGCTCGCCTGGTACTCCGTCGGCTGGAACGCAACCTGCTTCCAACCTGGGTACCTCGGATTGACCTGAGCGAGCACCTGCTTGGTACGGACAGAGTTCCCCTGCGTGATCGGTCCAACGAGAACCGCGAACTTTCCGCCCGCGGAGCTGGACTTGAAGCCCTCGGTCAGCCACTGCTTGTAGGCCGTTGGGCCCTGACCGCCGACGAAGATGGCCGTTCCGGGGTACGGCTTCTCGTACGCAGCCGTGCATGCGGGGACATTCGTGATGCCGACCACAAGCTTGGCTTTCAGAGCCGCCTTGACGGCCGAGCACAGTTGCTGGCTGTTGTTCGGTTCGAGCACGATGCCGTCGAAGGCCTTCTGAGCGATCGCGCCCATAACCTGGTTCAGCTGAAGTCCGCCGTCGAACTTGCCGTCGTAGACCTTGATTGAAGCGCCGTACTTGGCGGCGGCGTCCTTGGCACCCTTCATCCCCGCGAGGAGATAGGTGTTGTTCCCACCGACGGAGAAGAATGCGAGCCGAAGCCCCTTCTTCGGTCCGGCCGCGTTGCCGGCATATGACGCAGCAACCGCGCTCATCGCAATGACCGCGATCAGCGCCGCCGAAAGCGCCGTGACACGCCAACGCGTTGGCTTCACCATCATGCGTTCCTCCTGACCCTGTTGGTTGACATCCGCGACGGCAACGACCTACGCTTTCCACAAAGGCGACCGATGTTCGGCGGAACCGCCGTCAATGGCTGTCCCCGTACGAGCTCCGGTCGAGAATCGACAAGCGTCGCCCCCAACCGGTATAACGGCACAATTATCGAGCGACATTTTCGCGCAACACATTTGTCGAGCGATATTGCTTGCCCTCTACAACTGTTCATCTATATTGGTAGCGCGATATGCTCGTCATAGGATGCACGATCGTAGTGCGGAGGATGCATCGAAAACAAGTATTTTGCCCCTTGCTATAGAAAGTCGGCTAACGATCATTAGCCGACTTTCTGAACCGGTTCCCAGTTCGGATCCACGGGCGATTCGCGCGGACGAAAGTCAAAGGGATGCGGGGCACAACGACGAGGGGGCCGGCTCGCGCCGGCCCCCTCGGGTTCCATTCAACAGAGCCGCGTCAGCGGGCCTGCTTACATCATGCCGCCCATGCCGCCCATGTCGGGCATGCCGCCGCCGCCGCTGTTCTTCTCGGGGGCGTCGACGACGATCGCCTCGGTGGTGAGGATGTTCTTCGCGATCGACGCGGCGTTCTGCAGCGCCGAGCGCGTCACCATGGTCGGATCGATGATGCCCTGCTTGACGAGATCCTCGATCTCGCCCGTGTCGACGTTGAGGCCCTGGCCCTTCTTGGCCGAGCGCACCTTGTCGACGACGACCGAGCCCTCGAGGCCCGCGTTGTAGGAGAGCTGGCGCAGCGGCTCCTCGAGCGAGCGCAGGATGATGTTCGCGCCCGTCTTCTCGTCGCCCTCGAGCTTGCCGAGCGCATCCCGCACCGTGTCCGCCGCGTTCAGCAGCGCAACACCGCCGCCCGGCACGATGCCCTCCTCCAGAGCAGCCCGCGTCGCCTGCAACGCATCCTCGACGCGATGCTTCTTCTCCTTCATCTCCGTCTCGGTGGCAGCGCCGACCTTGACCACCGCAACGCCGCCGGCGAGCTTCGCCAGCCGCTCCTGCAGCTTCTCGCGGTCGAAGTCCGAGTCGGTGTTCTCGATCTCGCCCTTGAGCTGCTTGATGCGGGCCTTGATCGCGTCCGCGTCACCGGCACCGTCGATGATCGTCGTCGAGTCCTTGTCGACGACGACCTTGCGGGCACGGCCGAGCTGCGAGAGCTTCGTGTTCTCGAGCTTGAGGCCCATCTCCTCGGTGATCACCTCGCCGCCCGAGAGGATCGCGATGTCCTCGAGCATGCGCTTGCGGCGATCGCCGAAGCCCGGCGCCTTGACCGCGACAGCCGTGAACACACCGCGCAGCTTGTTGACAACGATCGTCGCGAGCGCCTCACCCTCGAGGTCCTCCGCAACGATCACGAGCGGCTTGCCCGCCTGGATCACCTGCTCCAGGATCGGGAGCAGATCCTTGACCGCGCCGATCTTCTGGTTCGCGATCAGGATGTACGGATCATCGAGCACGGCCTCCATACGCTCGGCGTCGGTGATCATGTAGGGCGACAGGTAGCCCTTGTCGAACTGCATGCCCTCCGTGAACTCGAGGTCGAGGCCGAACGTCTGGCCCTCCTCGACGTTCACGACGCCGTCCTTGCCGACCTTCTCGATCGCGTCGGCGATGACGTCGCCGATCTCGCGCTCGCGCGACGAGATGGTGGCGACCCGGGCGATGTCCTCCTTGCCCGAGATCTCCGTCGACTGCGCCTTCAGGTCGTCGACGACCGCTGCCACGGCCTTCTCGATGCCGCGCTTGAGACCCATCGGGTTCGCGCCCGCGGCCACGTTCTTCAGGCCCTCGCGGACGATCGCCTGGGCGAGCACCGTCGCCGTCGTCGTGCCGTCGCCGGCAACGTCGTTGGTCGCCGTGGCGACCTCGCGGACGAGCTGGGCGCCCTGATTCTCGAACGGGTCCTCGACGTCGATCTCACGGGCGATCGTGACGCCGTCGTTCGTGATCGTCGGCGCGCCGAACTTCTTGTCCAGCACGACGTAGCGGCCCTTCGGTCCGAGCGTCACCTTGACCGCGTCGGCGAGGATGTTCACGCCACGCTCGAGCGAGCGGCGCGCGTCCTCGTTGAACTTGAGCTCCTTGTGAGCCATCTGTTTTCGTTCCTCCTGTGATTCTCTAGACGGCCGCGCGGTCGCCGACGACCTTGGCCAGGACGTCGGACTCGCGCAGGATCAGGACCTCGTCGGCGCCCACCTTGATCTCGGTGCCGCCGTACTTGGAGAAGATGACCTCGTCACCCTCCTCGACGTCCATCTTGATGTACTCCCCGTCCTCGTCGCGCGAGCCGGGGCCGACCGCGAGGACCTTGCCGCGCTGCGGCTTCTCCTTCGCGGTGTCAGGCAGCACGATGCCGCTCACGGTCGTCTCCTCCTCTTCGAGGACCTCGACGATGAGGCGGTCACCAAGGGGCTGCAGGTTCATGCACGTGCCTCCCTGTGAAACATGGGTTGATGTGCCGTAACGCGTTGGCACTCACACATCGAGAGTGCCAACGGAGACGATAGCACAGCATCTCGCATCGAGACCAGCACACATGAGTCCTGGTGGCTCAGATCTCGGCGCCCGCCGCGCCGGCCGCTCCCCTCCCCGACGCTCTATAGCTCCGGCCCGACGCTCTATAGTTCCGGGCGCCCGTGCCGACGTTCGCGCTCAACTTCTACTCGCCCGTCGTGGCCGACCAGCTGCGCACCGGCCGCAAGACGGCGACGATCCGCCTCGGCGACAAGTCGCCGAAGTACAAGAAGGGCATGATCGTGACGGTGCTCGTGGGAACGCGCTACGGGCAGCGCGAGAAGATCTTCGACGCCGTCATCGACAAGGTCGACGTGAAGCGGCTCGGCGACCTGTCGCCGCGCGAGATCGAGCACGACAATCCGGAGATCCGGCGCGCCGACGAGCTCGCCCGCTGGCTCGGCCAGCTCTACAACCGCGCGGTGTCCGAGGACGACACCGTCACCGTGATCCGCTTCTCGCAGATCATCGGCAGCATGTTCTAACCCCGTCGTCCCCGCACCGGCCTCCTTTCCTTCGGCCACCGGGCGCGCCGAGCGTCGTGCAGCCTCCCGGCCGGCAAGGCGCGCTAGCGCCCGGCCTTGCGGATCGGCACCCCGAAGAGCTCGGGCGGGCGCACCTCCGCCCCGCACTCCTCGCACTCGACGAGGAACGCCGAGGGGAAGCGCGCGTCGCAGGCGGGGCAGCGGCGGCGCATCTCGGCCGCGCACTGCGGGCACGCAAGCGGGATCTCGTCCTCGAGCTCGACGAAGTACCGCAGCGTGAAGCCGCAGCCGACGCAGAACGCCGCCCAGTCGCCGAGCGTCTTGCGGCGCTCCTCCTGGATCCAGTTGCGCTTCGCCACGAGGCGAGCGTAGACGATCGCGCGGGCGCGACCGGAGAAGACCGTCCGACGGAGGGACATGGCCGCCTGACCGACACGGTAGAGTGCAGCCGACCGACCGACGCCCGAAGGGGAGCCATGGCTGTGAGGGAAGCGGAGCCCGTCGGCTCGCTGCAGGAAGTCAAGGATGCCGGCCTCGATCGCGAGGATCTCCTCGGCATCTACCGCAACATGCTGATCACGCGCGGGGTCGAAGAGCGCGGGCACATCCTCTACAAGCAGGGCAAGATCCCGGGCTCCTTCTACACGGGGCGCGGCAACGAGGCGTCGGCGGTCGGCGTCGCCACCGCGATGGGCGCCGACGACGTGGGCTGCCCGCTGCAGCGCGACATGGGCGTCCACATCACGCGCGGCGTCGAGCCGTGGCGGATCTTCGCCCAGTACATGGGACGGGTCGACGGTCCGACGCACGGCCGCGACGGCAACGTCCACCTCGGCGACGCGAATCTCGGCCTGCACGCGATGGTCAGCCACCTGCCGGCGATGCTGCCCGTGGCGGTCGGGATGGGGCTGGCGTTCCGGATCCGCGAGGAGCGACGCGTCGCGGTCGCCTGGTGCGGCGAAGGCGCCTCCGCACGCGGCGACGCCCACGAGGGCATGAACCTCGCCGGCGTGCGCAGGCTGCCGGTCGTGTTCGTGATCGACAACAACCAGTGGGCGTACTCCACGCCCACGTATCTCGAGTACGCGGTCGAGCACCTCGCCGACCGCGCGGCGGCCTACGGGTTCGACGGCGTCGTCGTCGACGGCACCGACGTGCTCGCGGTCTACCGCGAGGCAAGGCGCGCGATCGAGAAGGCGCGCGAGGGCGGCGGACCGACGCTGATCGAGTCGCTGACGCTCCGCATGGAGGGCCACGCCGTCCACGACGACGCGTTCTACGTGCCGAGGGAGATGTTCGAGGAGTGGGCGCGGCGTGACCCGATCGAGCGCTACCGCACCTGGCTGCGCGACAACGCGTCGATGAGCGACGACGAGGAGGACGAGATCACCGCCGGCGTCAAGCGGCTCCTGCACGAGTCGATCGAGCGCGCGGAAGCGTCGCCGCTCCCGGATCCCGCCACGCTGCTCGACGGCGTCTTCGCCGAGCAGGACGAGCTCGAGACCCCCCACCACAAGTGAGCCGCTGATGCCCGAGAAGACCTATCTGCAGGCGATCAGCGACGGACTGCGGCAGGAGATGCGCCGCGACCAGCGCGTGTTCGTGCTCGGCGAGGACGTCGGCGTGTACGGCGGCGCGTTCAAGGTGACGCTCGGCTTCCAGGAGGAGTTCGGCCCCTGGCGGGTGATCGACATGCCGCTCTCGGAGACCGCGATCGTCGCCGGCGCGACCGGGTGCGCCCTCATGGGCCTGCGTCCGGTGGCCGAGATGCAGTTCGCCGACTTCGTCTCGTGCGCGTGGGATCACCTCGTCACCGTGGCCGCGAAGCAGCGCTACCGCGCCGGCACGCCGATCCCGATCGTGCTGCGGCTGCCGTCGGGCGGCGGCTTCTCGGGAGGGCCGTTCCACTCCCAGAATCCCGAGAGCACGTTCGCCCACATCCCGGGGCTGAAGATCGTCTGCCCGGCCACCCCCGAGGACGCGAAGGGGCTGCTCGTGAGCGCGATCGAGGATCCGAATCCCGTGCTCTTCTTCGAGCACAAGCACCTGTACCGCCGCATCAAGGGCGAGGTTCCCGACGAGCGCTACGCGACGCCGCTCGGCAAGGCGCGCGTGCATCGGCCCGGCGACGACGTCACCGTCGTCACCTGGGGCGCGATGGTCTACACGGCGCAGAGCGCGGCGGAGAAGCTCGAAGCGGACGGCGTCTCGGTCGAGGTGCTCGACCTGCGCACGCTCATCCCGTGGGACCGCGAGGCGGTGCTTGCCAGCGCGCGGCGCACGTCGAAGGTCCTGGTGCTGCACGAGGACACGAAGACGGGCGGCTTCGGCGCGGAGATCGCGGCGACGATCGCCGAGGAGGCATTCGAGCATCTCGACGGCCCGGTGCGGCGCATCGCGGCGCCGGACGCGCCTGTTCCGTTCTCGCCTCCACTCGAGAAGGCGTACATACCCCAGGTCGACGACGTGGTCGCGGGCCTCAGGGCGCTCGCGGCCTACTAGGAGGAGACAGCGTGGCAACGGGAACCCAGATCGACGTGGTGATGCCCCAGATGGGCGTCTCCGTGTCCGAGGGAACGATCACGAAGTGGCTCAAGCAGCCGGGCGAGGCGGTGGCCCAGGACGAGCCGCTGCTCGAGATCTCGACCGACAAGGTGGACACGGAGGTGCCGAGCCCCGGGGCCGGCGTCGTCGCGGAGATCCTCGTCGGCGAAGGCGAGACGGTCGAGGTCGGCACACGGCTCGCCGTGATCGTGCCGGAGGGTGGTGCCGCTCCCGCGGACGCGCCCGCCGCAGCGCCCGCAGCGCCCGCAGCGCCCGCAGAGCCCGCAGCGGCCGCCCCGGCTCCCGCAGCAGCGGCCGCGCCGGCTGCGCTTCCGGCACAGGCGCCCGCAGGCGGCGGCAACGGCCGCACGTTCGTCTCCCCGGTCGTCGCGCGCATCGCCGCCGAGCATGGGATCGATCCCGGCGCCGTGCCGGGCACCGGCACGGGCGGCCGCGTCACGAAGAGGGACATCCTCGCCTACGTGGAGTCGGGGGCGGCAGCCGCGGCGGCGGCACCTGTGACGCCTGTGGCACCTGCTCCTGCCGCGGCCGCTCCTGCGGCTCCGGCGACGGCGCCCGCAGCACCCGCGGCGGCTACCCCGGCTGCGCCCGCCGTCCCGCTGCAGCAGGGCGAGGTCGAGGAGCCGATGACGGCGATGCGCCGCGGCGTGATGGAGCACATGCGACGCTCGCTCGACACCTCCGCCCACGTGACGAGCGCGATCGAGGTCGACATGTCGAGGGTCGTGGCTGCGCGCGAGCGGCTGAAGAAGGAGTACCAGTCCGCCTACGGCGTCAACCCGACCTACCTGGCCTTCATCGCCCGGGCGACGGTCGACACGCTGAAGGACTACCCGTGGATCAACGCCGAGATCCGGGGCGAGAAGATCGTCACCCGCTCCTACGTCAACCTCGGCATCGCGGTCGCCCTCGAGGAGGGCAAGGGCCTGATCGTGCCGGTGATCAGGAACGCACAGGACATGAACCTGCTCGGCATGGCGCGCGCGATCGCCGACATCGCACAGCGGGCCCGCACGAAGAAGCTGCTTCCCGACGACGTCCAGGGGGGCACCTTCACGATCACGAACCCGGGCGGCTACGGCACGTTCCACGGCACGCCGATCATCAGCCAGCCGCAGGTCGGCATCCTCGGCACCTACGCGCTCGTGAAGCGGCCGTGGGTCGTGCAGGACGAGCTCGGCCAGGACGTGATCGCGATCCGTCCGCTCATGAACATCACGCTGACCTACGACCACCGCCTCGTGGACGGCGCCTACAGCGGCGCATTCCTGCGCGACCTGCGCACGCGGCTCGAAGAGTGGGACGAGCCGGCCTGACGGTGACCGGCGCCTACCTGCTCGACGCGGGCCTCGTCCCGTACGCCGAGGCCCTCGACTTGCAGCGCTCGCTCGCGGCCGCCGTCTCGCAGCGGGCGATCCCGGACACCGTGATCCTGCTCGAGCACCCGCCCGTCGTGACGGCGGGTCGTCGCACCGACGAGGCGACAGAGCTCCACATTCCCGACGGCACGCCGGTCGACGTCGTCGAGACGGATCGCGGGGGGAAGTCGACCTACCACGCGCCGGGCCAGCTCGTCTGCTACCCGATCCTCGATCTCAACCGGCACGGCAAGGACGTGAAGAAGTACGTGCGCGACCTCGAGGAGGCGCTGTTGAAGACGCTCGCGGCGTTCTCACTGGAGGGTGAGAGGATCGAAGGCCTGACGGGTGTCTGGATGACGAAGCCGCCGCGAAAGATCGCGTCGATCGGCGTGCACGTCTCGCGCTGGGTGACGACCCACGGCTACGCGCTCAACGTCGACCTCGACCCGGCGCCCTTCACGGAGTGGATCACGGCCTGCGGCCTCGAGGATGCGCAGTTCACGACCATGAGCCGCGAGCTCGGGCGCACCGTGTCGGTCGCCGAGGTCAAGCCGGCGGCGGTCGGGACGCTGGGGGAGGTGTTCGGGTTGACGTTCGAGACGCTGCCGGCCGATGACGGCGCCGGGCTCTGGTCGCAGCCGGTGCACGAGAAGCTCGCCGCCCGCTGAATTCGAGCGCGGCGCGCAGTCGGCACAGAGTCGACTCGAAGTTGTGACATAATGAGTGCCATAATGGCGCGCATGAGCCGCACGACGATCATGGCCGACGAGGCCTTGCTGGACGAGCTGCGCGAGATCGCGAAGGACGAAGGCATCTCCCTCGGCGAGGTGATTCGTCAGGGGCTCGAGTGGCGGGCAAGAGGCCGACGGCGCGTCCCCAGCTTCATCGGGGCCTTCGCATCGGGACACAGTGATACGTCGGCGCGTGTGGACGAGCTGATCGCCGAGTACATCCGTGAGAAGCACGCTTGTCGCTGATACGGGCGTCGTGTACGCCGCGCTCGACCGGGACGACGCTGCTCATGATGCTTGTGCACAGCTCCTCGCGTCGGGTGTCACCGTCGCGATGCCCGCCTCCGTGGCCGTCGAGCTCGACTGGCTTGCACGCACGCGAGGGGCGCGCGGGGCGTCGGCGCTCCTTCTCAGAAGCATCCTCGACGGATCGGTGCTCGTGGTCAACCTGGACCGCGAGGACTACGAGCGAGCGCTCTATCTCATGATCCAGTATTCGGAACTCCCACTCGACCTCGTCGACGCCTCTGTGATCGCAATCGCGGAGCGCCTGGAACAGGACACGATCGCGACGCTCGACCGCCGGCACTTCTCCGTTGTGCGCCCAATCCACATCGACTCGTTCGCGCTCGTCCCGTGACGGGCCCTCTCGCCGTGGCCGTACACTGACGCCGTGGAGACCTCGCTCCCCGTCGCCGAGCGCCCCCGCCGCCCCGAGTGGATGAAGGTGCGCGCGCCGAGCGCCGACGGCCGCTACTTCGACGTCAAGAAGCTCATCCACGGGGCGAGCCTCAACACGGTGTGCGAGGAGGCGCGCTGCCCGAACATCGCGGAGTGCTGGGGGAAGGGGACGGCGACGTTCCAGATCCTGGGCGACACGTGCACGCGCGCCTGCCGCTACTGCTACGTCCACTCCGGCAAGCCGGAGCGGGAGCCCGACCCGCTCGAGCCGCTGCGGCTCGCGCAGGCCGCGGCGCAGATGGGCCTCCACCACGTCGTCGTCACGTCGGTCGACCGCGACGACGTGCCCGACCGGGGCGCCGGCCACTTCGCGGCCACGATCCGCGCCCTGAAGGCGAAGCTGCCGGCCTGCTCGGTCGAGGTCCTGACGCCCGACTTCCTCGGCGTCGAGGAGCAGGCGCTCGCGACCGTGATCGGCGCGCGCCCCGAGGTGTTCAACCACAACATCGAGACGGTGCGGCGCCTGCACCGGCGCATGCGCGGGTCGAAGGCCTCCTACGAGGGGGCGCTGTGGCTGCTGCAACGCGCGAAGGAGATCGCCGACTATCCCGTGCTGACGAA
This sequence comes from Gaiella occulta, assembly GCF_003351045.1. Lineage (GTDB taxonomy): Bacteria > Actinomycetota > Thermoleophilia > Gaiellales > Gaiellaceae > Gaiella > Gaiella occulta. Next base: position 207,820 of record NZ_QQZY01000005.1, on the reverse strand, counting down.
GTCCGGCATCATCGTCGGGCTCGGCGAGACGAACGACGAGGTCGTCGAGACGATGCGCGACCTGCGCGCGCACGGCGTCGACGTCGTCACGATCGGCCAGTACCTGCAGCCGTCCTCGAAGCACGCCGAGATCGACCGCTGGGTGCACCCCGACGAGTTCCGCTGGCTGCGCGAGCAGGGCGAGGCCCTCGGCTTCGGCTCGGTGTTCGCAGGCCCGCTCGTGCGCTCGAGCTATCGCGCGGACGAGCAGAAGCACGCCGCCGACACCGGTCGCGGCGCCGTCGCGTACTGACCGGAGTGGAGGGGCCGAGGGGACGGCTGCCCCTCCACTCCGGTCGTTGGAGAGTGCCCGGCTAGTGCGGCGTCTCGCACCATTCCACCGGAAAGCCTTGTTGCGAGACGCCGCACCCGATGCTCGCTGCGTGTCGCCCGGCTGCGGCGCAGCCGGGCGACATGATCCTGAAGGGGCGCGCTCCGCGCGCGCGTTTCGGGTCGAACGTCCGGAGACGGCGCACTAGGGCGCCAGCCCGAAGGTCGACAGCCACCCGAGGTCGTCGGCGCGGTCGACGCGGTAGACGCCCCCCGTGCCGCCGCAGGTGCCGTTGAGCCCGAACGAGGTCACCCCTGCGACGACGTTCGAGGCCCCGACGAAGTTCGGGCCGCCCGAGTCGCCGAAGCAGGTGCCACCGGTCGAGGCGTTGTTCGACAGGAGCAGCGAGCCGTCACCCGTGAATCCCGTGTTGATCTGGATCAGCCGCGGGTGCGCGACCATGCGCACGCGATCGGCCTGGGTCTTCCAGGAGGCCGCGTCCGGGAAGGCCTTCTGGAGCCCGTACCCCACCGCGGTGAACGTGACGTCCTGCGTGCCACGCTTCGTCTTCAGCCTGTCGAGCACGTCCTGCTGCGGAAGGGCCCCGTACGCGGCCATCGGGTGAGGCCTGTCGAGGACGACGACACCCAGGTCGAAGCGGTAGAACGCATTGGGGTCGTACTGCGGGTGCGTGTACGGCGTGCCGCCGACGTCGCCGTGGCACGGGTAGCCGGTGACGGCGGTGTTCGCGCAGCCGCTGCCGCCCCTGGCCACGGACACGTAGTTCGGGTCGACCTGGATCGGCCCCGGCGCGAAGAAGATCTCGATGCCGGCAGCCGGGGCCTCGGTGCAGTGACCCGCGGTCAGGAAGACCCTCTCCGACATGAGCGTGCCGCTACACCGCCACAGCGGCTCCCCGGCTGCGCTCTTGGCGAGCATCAGACCGACATACGGGTGACCGTTCCCGTCGAGCTCTCCGTCCGTGATCGCGCTCGCCGGAACGGCGACGACGAGCAGCGTCCCCAGCAGCGCGAACAACACGAGCATCCTGCGCATGTGCTTGTCCTCTCCCCTGATCGAGCCGGGCCCCATGGGCCCGTGGATTCGAACTCAGGATACGCGAGATCTCGGCGCGGTCTACCCGTGCGGCTTGGCCATCGTGTGGTAGTCGAGCGCCTCGTCGAGGATGCTCTCCTCCACGCCCGCCTCGCGCGCGACCTCGCGCAGCGAGCGGCCGCTCGCGGCCGCCGTCTTGACGATCTCGGCGGCCCTGTCGTAGCCGATGTGGGGGTTGAGGGCGGTGGCGGCCGACAGCGTCAGCTCCGCGTAGCGCTCGCACTGGGCGCGGTTCGCCTCGATTCCGTCGACGCACTTCTCGGCGAGGAGCCGTGAGGCGCTCGCGAGCAGCGTGATCGACTGGATCAGGTTGCGCGCCATCACCGGGATGAAGACGTTGAGCTCGAAGTGGCCCTGCATGCCGCCGACCGTGATCGCGGCGTCGTTGCCGATCACCTGGGCGGCGACCTGCGTCACGACCTCGGGGATGACCGGGTTGACCTTGCCCGGCATGATCGACGAGCCCTTCTGCAGCTCCGGCAGGAACAGCTCGGCGAGGCCGGCGCGGGGGCCCGAGCCCATCAGCCGGAGGTCGTTCGCGATCTTCGTGTAGCTCACCGCCACGACCTTGAGCGCGCCCGACAGCTCGACGAGGCCGTCGCGGGCCGCCTGCGACTCGAAGGGATCCGCCGGAGGCGAAACGGGCAGGCCGGAGGAGGCGTGCAGCAGCCCGCGCACCTTCGCGGCGAAGTCGGGGTGCGTGTTGAGCCCGGTGCCGACGGCGGTGCCCCCGAGCGGGATCTGGCCGAGGCGCGGCAGCGCGTCCTGCACGCGCGCGATGCCCTGACGCACCTGCGCCGCATAGCCGCCGAACTCCTGTCCGAGCGTGACGGGCACGGCGTCCATGAGATGCGTGCGGCCGGACTTGACGACGTCGTCGAAGGCCGCCGCCTTGGCCTCGAGCGAGCGCGCGAGCTGCTCCATCGACGGCAGCAGGTCGTTGACGGCGCCGTCGAGGGCGGCGAGGTGCACCGCCGACGGGAACACGTCGTTGGAGGACTGGCCCATGTTGACGTGGTCGTTCGGGTGCACGCCCTCCCCCGCGAGGGCGGCGATCACCTCGTTCGCGTTCATGTTCGAGCTCGTGCCCGAACCGGTCTGGAAGACGTCGATCGGGAACTGGTCGTCGAACTCGCCGGCCGCGACGCGGTCGCCGGCGTCGGCGATCCGCTGCGCCATCTCGGCGTCGAGCAGCCCGAGGTCGGCGTTCGCGCGCGCGGCGGCGGCCTTGATGCGCCCGAGCCAGTGCGCCACGGACGCCGGAATAGGCTCGCCGGAGACGGGGAAGTTGTTCACGGCCTTGTCGGTCTCGCCGCCCCACAGCTTCGCGCCGCTCATGAGAACGAGTCTAGCGCTCGGCTCGCCACCGGCCGGGGCGAACCGACGCCCCAGTAGCGGATCCCGATGCGAAGCGCGAGCTCGCGGTCGCTGGCGCGGGCGGGGCGGGGGTCTCGTGCGACGGCGCCCCGAATGCTCGGGGCATCTCAGCGGCGCGGCCGTGATGGTCGCCACTGGTCCGCACGCCGTGTAGCGCCTACGGAAGGAGCGCCCTCCCACCTGATTCCACGGCGCGAGCGGCGCCGAGCAGCTCGTCCCACCTGCACAGCTTCACGCGCGGCCGTCCCTGCTCCTCGCCGAGGGCCCGCTCGCGCGCGTCGATCGCCTGCCAGCCGGCGTGCGAGACCGCCGCGACGCCGCGGGCGGCGAGCAGCTCTGCCACGTCGCCGCCGCTCGCGCGCGGAAGCGTTCCCGCACGGGCGTCCTCGAGCAGGAGCTCCACGGTCTCGGCGGCGTCCTTCTTGTTCGTGCCGATGACGCCGCTCGGGCCGCGCTTGATCCAGCCGGCGCAGTAGAGCCCCGGCAGCACCGCCCCGTCGGCGCCGACCACGCGTCCGCCGCGGTTCGGGATCGTGCACGTGCGCTCGTCGAACGGCACGCCGGGGAGCGGAACGCCGCGGTAGCCGACGCTGCGCAGCACGAGGCCGCACTCGATCACCTCGCGCGTCCCGCCCGGAACCGCCGTGATACGCCCGCGGTCGTCGCTCACGAGCTCGTTGTGGACGACCTCCACCGCCTCGACACGACCGTCGCCGAGGATCGCCACGGGCGACACGCAGAAGCGCAGCCGCACCGCCTTCGGCCTGCCCTGCGGCGGGCGGGCGGCCGCCTCTCGGAGCACCTCGACGTTGCGCCGGGCGATCGCTGTGTCGTCCTCGAGCGCGGCGGCGCTCGCCGGGTCGAGCTCGAGGTCGGCGGGGTCGACGATCAGGTCGGCGCCGGCCAGCTCGGTCAGCTCGATCAACTCGGGCGTCGTGAACGCGGCCTGTGCGGGACCGCGGCGGCCGAGCACGACGATCTCCTCGATGCCGCCCTCGACGATCGCCGCGATCGCGTCGTCGGCGGTGTCCGTGGAGGCGAGCTCCTCGGGCGTGAGCGCGAGCATGCGGGCGACGTCGACCGCCACGTTGCCGTTGCCGACCACCACCGCACGGCGCGCGGAGAGGTCGAACGGGATGCCGTGGTAGTCGGGGTGGCCGTTGTACCAGGCGACGAACGCGGTAGCGGGCCACGAGCCGGGCAGGTCCTCGCCGGGAATGCCCATGCGCCGGTCGGCCTGGGCGCCGACGGCGTAGAGGACCGCGTCGTAGGCGGAGGCGAGATCGTCGTGGTCGAGATCGCGGCCGATCTCGACGTTGCCGAAGAAGCGGAACCCTGGGCGCTGCGCGATGCGCTCGAACACGCGCGAGACGGCCTTGATGTTCGGGTGGTCGGGCGCGACGCCGAGCCGCACGAGCCCCCACGGCGTCGGCAGCCGGTCGAACATGTCGACCTCGACGGGCGGGTCGGCCGCGAGGAGCTGGCCTGCAGCGTAGAACCCCGCCGGGCCGGACCCGACGACCGCGACGCGGAGGGGGCGCTCGGGGCTCATCGGCGTCGATCCTACTCACAGGCGGCTGGTCGACCGGCCACCTGCGCGCGTCCGAGGCCGAGGCGGAGTCCGACGATCCAGTCGTGGGTCGCCTCGGCATGCCGCACCGCTTCGACGCGGGCGGCCTGCTCGTCCCCCGCCGCGATCGCCGCGACGATGGCGGCGTGACCGGCCTGCGAGATCCTGCGGGCCGCGGCCGGCCCGGGCGCGAAGCGCAGGATCTCGCCGAGCTCGGCCTGCACCTGCGTCTCCGCCGCGATCAGTCGCTCCGAGCGGGACGCCTCCGCGACGGCGACGTGGAAGCGCGCGTCCGCGAGGCGGAACGCGGCTGCGTCGCCGGCGCTCGCCGCCACGGCCGCGTCGGCGGCGCGCAGATCGTGCACCGTCGCGCCCGAGGCCCGCGCGGCAGCGAGCGCGGAGGCCTCGCCCGAGATCGCGCGGCGGAAGTCCGTCAACTCGCGCAGGCGCGCGGCGGTCGGCGGCGTCGCCGACGGCTCCGGCAGCGCGCCAGGAGCGTCCGGCCGCACGAACGAGCCGCCCGCGCGGCCGCGCCGCGTCTCGACGAAGCCGGCGTCGCGCAGGATCGCGAGCGCCTGCCGCAGCGTCATCGGCGCGACGCCGAGCCGGGCGGCGAGCTGCTGCTCGGCAGGGAGCCGCTCGCCGGGGGCGAGCACGCCCGTACCGATCGCCTCGCCGAGCCGGCGCACGACCTGCTCGACGGCCCCCTCCGACCGCAGCGGCGCAAGCGCGAGCTCTCGGGCCTTGCCCAACAAATCCTCTAAATGATAGTTGTTTGTGCAGACAGGCCCGCGGCAAGGAGGGAACGGTGCAGCCGACACAGCAGCAGATCGAGGACTACCGGCGCGACGGGTTCGTCGTCGTCGAGCGTTTTCTCGAGGCGGACGAGCTCGAAGGGCTGCGCGGCCGCTACGCTTCGGCGTTCGCGCACGAGTGGGAGACGGGCCTGCAGCCCGACGAGGTCAACTACCAGCCGGGCGTCACCCCGCCCGACAAGACCCGGCAGCTCTGCAACGTCTGGAAGGCCGACCGGACGCTCGCCGCCACGGTGCTCGCCCGCCGCAACGCCGAGTTCGGGGCCCGCCTCGCCGGTGTGCCCGGCCTGCGCCTCGTGCAGGACAACGCGATCTGGAAGCCGCCGTCCGGGAAGGCGCTCCTGTGCCACCAGGACGCCGCCTACGTCGGCTGGCTCGAGCCGCCGAACATGACGACGTGCTGGATGGCCCTCGACGACACGAGCGCGGACGCGGGCACGATCTACTACGTGCGCGGATCCAGCCACTGGCCGCGCTTCCCCGCCGGCGGCTCCTTCCACGCGCCCGAGGACTGGCTCGGGTACGTGCACGAGGTGATGCCGCCGGGCGAGGAGCTCGACCTCGTACCGATCGAGGTTCCCGCAGGAGGGGCCGCCTTCCACGACGGCTGGACGTTCCACGGCTCGCCTCCGAACGAGCGTGCCGACAAGGAGCGTCGCGCGCTCGTCAGCCACATGGTCTCGACGGAGACGCGCTGGGCCGACGGGGCGAAGCCTCATCCCATCTACTCGAAGTACCGCCGCCCGGGCGAGCGGGAGCTCGACGAGGCGTTCTTCCCCGTCATGTGGCGCGAGGACGGCTATCGCACGGGATGGCTCGACGCGTGGTGCGCGCCGGCGAGCGCGGGTCGCCGGCCCTGAGCCACAGCGGAGGGAGGCTCCCTGGGACCCGCGGGCTCCCGGCCGCAGGGGTGTGCCCGGCGAAGGAGGGAGCGATCAGGGTTCCGCGAGCGCGGAATCCCGATTCCTGCGCACGAGGACTCAGTGCGAGCAGCCGGAGCCGCAGCCGCCGGCGCTCGCCTCGGGCGCCTCTTCGCCCTCGGCGACCTGGAACGAGTGGCCGCAGCCGCACGACGAGGCGGCGTTCGGGTTGTCGATCTTGAACCCGGACTCCTGCAGGCCGGTGAGGAAGTCGATCGTCGCCCCCTGGAGGTAGGGCGCGCTGAACGGGTCGACGACCACGCGCACGCCCTCGAACTCGAGCTCGACGTCGCCCTCGCCCGGCGCCGTGTCGAAGCCGAGACCGTACTGGAAGCCGGAGCAGCCGCCTCCCTGGATCGCGACGCGCAGCACCGTCGCGTCGGCGTCCGGCTCCTCGGCCATCAACTCCCGCACCTTGGCGGCCGCAGTGGGCGTGAGGGTGAGCAGGACGTCCGTGGGGCGTTCGGCGATCTCCATGCCAAGGATGGTAGCCGAACCGGTGGCGGCCGCCGCAAGGGCGACAGTTTGTAACAACTGATTCCCGCTGATACAGCGGGTTCGCACATGATCTCGTGCAGCAGCGAGGGAGGTGCTAGGTTTCGCGGTCAGACTCCCACCGCGAGGGAGAGGAACCGCATGCTCTCCGACTGGCTCCCGTTTCTGATCTACGCGCTGCTCGCGGCGGGCATCCCCGCCTCGATGATCGCATTCTCCTTCGTGTTCGCCACCCGCCCCACGTCGCGGACGAAACAACGCATGATCCCGTTCGAGTCGGGCGTGTCCGAGGGGCCGCCGCGGCAGGATCGCCGCTTCACCGTGAGCTTCTACCTCACGGCGATGCTGTTCATCCTCTTCGACATCGAGATCGTGTTCCTGTACCCGCTCGCGATCCAGCTCGACGCCCTCGGCTGGTTCGGCTTGATCGAGTTCCTCGTCTTCATCGCCATCCTCTTCGTCGCCTACGTGTACATCTGGCGCAAGGGGGCCCTGGAATGGCACTGAGCCGCAGGCTCCCCCTCATCAGCGACCGGCCGCTGGCGCGCGCCGGGCTCAGCTCCGAGCGCGTCCTCATGCCGAACAAGGGCCCGGGCGTGTTCGAGGAGGAGATCGAGAAGATCGAGGACGCGCTCGGCATCACCACCGTCGAGAAGGCGGTCGCCTGGGCGCAGGCGAACTCGATGTGGCCGGACACGTTCGGCCTCGCCTGCTGCGCGATCGAGATGATGTCGATCGTGTCGTCGCGCTACGACATCTCGCGCTTCGGCATGGAGCGCTTCAGCTCGTCGCCGCGCCAGGCCGACCTGCTCATCGTGTCGGGTCGGGTCACCCACAAGATGGCGGCCCCGCTGCGGCAGGTCTACGACCAGATGCTCGAGCCGAAGTGGGTGATCGCGATGGGCGCCTGCGCGAGCTCGGGCGGCATGTTCAACAACTACACGGTGCTGCAGGGCGTCGACAAGATCGTCCCCGTCGACGTCCACGTGCCGGGCTGCCCGCCGCGGCCGGAGGCGCTGATGGAGGGCATCATCCGCCTGCACGAGAAGATCAAGGCGGGATTGCCGCCGGCGTACCAGATCCGGGGCGTGGCGCAGTAATGGCGTACGAGGCGACGCCCGGGCTCGTCGAGACGGTGGAGGCGCACGGCGAGCTCACCCTCGTCGTCGACCCCGCGCGCATCGTCGAGGCGTGCACGCATCTCCGCGACGTGGAGGGCTTCAACTTCCTCTCCGACCTGTCGCCGACCGACTACCTCGGCTGGGCGGAGAAGGGCGTCGCCGGCTACTACGGCACGCGCCCGGGCCGCGACATGCACCGGCCCGGCTCGCAGGGCATGGCGCGCGTGCCCGACCCGAAGCCGAAGCGATTCGCGGTCAACTACCACCTGCTCCGGCTCGCCGACGACCCCGTGCGCATCCGCGTGCAGGCGTGGCTCGACGACCGCGAGGAGATCGACAGCGTCGTCGGCGTGTGGCCGACCGCGGACTGGTTCGAGCGCGAGGCCTGGGACATGTTCGGGATCGTCTTCCGCGGCCACCCGAACCTGCGCCGCATCCTCATGGAAGACGACTGGGAGGGCCACCCGCTGCGCAAGGACTATCCGATCGGCGGCGAGCCCGTCCGCTTCTCGGGGGAGGAGTAGGGCCGTGGCGGTGATGGAGAGCACGGCGCAGATCTACGAGGGCTCCCGCATCCCGAGCCCGATCCCGACGGTGCTGCAGGTCGATCCCGACAAGCACGACCTCGAGGACATCCTGACGATCAACTTCGGACCCAACCACCCGTCGACGCACGGCGTGCTGCGACTCGTCGTCGACCTCGACGGCGAGATGGTCGCCGGCCTCTCCGCCGTCATCGGCTACCTGCACACGGGCTTCGAGAAGACGATGGAGCAGAAGACCTGGTGGAAGTGCATCACGTATCCGGAGCGCATCGACTACCTCTCGTTCCAGACCAACGAGCTCGTGTTCGTGCTGGCGATCGAGAAGCTGCTCGGCCTCGAGACGCCGCGCAAGGCGACCTGGATGCGCATGTGCCTGTCCGAGCTGAACCGGATCCACTCCCACCTCGTGTGGCTCGGCACCTCGGCGCTCGAGCTCGGGGCGATCTCGATGTTCTGGTACACGTTCGACGAGCGCGACGCGATCCTCGACCTCTCCGAGATGGTCTGCGGCACGCGCATGCACACCCGCTACTTCCAGGCGGGCGGCCTCGCGGAGGACATTCCGCCGGGCTTCTACGAGAACGCCCGCACCTTCTGCAAGCAGATGTCGAAGGCGGTCGACGAGTACGAGGCCATTCTCGACGCGAACGCGATCTGGCTCAAGCGCACGAAGGGCATCGGCCTGCTGTCGGCGGACGACGCGATCGCGCTCGGCCAGTCCGGGCCGTGCCTGCGCGCCTCCGGCGTCAACTGGGACCTGCGCAAGAACATGCCCTACCTCGCCTACGACGAGGTCGACTTCGACGTGCCGGTCTACACGGGCGGCGACGTCTACGACCGCTACAAGGTGCACATGGACGAGATGCGCCAGTCGGTGCGCATCATCGCCCAGTGCGTCGACCGCCTCGAGGAGATGGAGGGCGAGCCGTGGATCGCCGACGACCGCAAGGTCGTGCTGCCGCCCCGGCACGAGCTCCACACCTCGATGGAGTCGCTGATCCACCATTTCAAGATCGTCACCGAGGGCTACAGCGTGCCCGAGGGCGAGGTCTACGTCGTCGTCGAGTCGGCCCGGGGGGAGATGGGCTGCTACGTCGTCTCCGACGGGGGGCCGAAGCCGTGGCGCGTCAAGTTCCGCGCGCCGAGCTTCGTGGCGCTCGAGGCGACCGCGACCTGCATGCGCGACGCCGCCGTGGCGGACATGATCGCGATCGTCGGGTCGCTCGACGGCGTCATGGGCGAGGTCGACAGGTGACACGCGCTCCCCGACGATCGCGCGGATCGGGCGGCGCGGCGTGATCCCGCTGTACGACCGCATCCAGGAGTTGAAGGCGATGTACCCCGACCCACGATCGGCGGTGATGCCCGCGCTGCAGCTCGCCCAGGAGCGGCACGGCGGCTGGCTGCCCGAGCAGGCCTTCCGCGAGGTCGCGGACGCGCTCGACCTCACGCCCGCCTACTGCCTCTCGATCGCGTCGTTCTACGACATGTTCCGCCTCGAGCCCGTCGGCGAGCACGTGATCGAGGTATGCACGAACATCTCGTGCGGGCTCAACGGCGCGCAGCAGGTGGTTGAGGCGTTCGCCTCCGAGCTCGGCCTCGGGGCCGGCGAGACGTCGGGCGACGGCGCCTGGACGCTGCGGACGGTCGAGTGCCTCGGCGGCTGCGGCTGGGCCACGGTCGTCGCCGTCAACAACCGGCACAGGCTGCACGTGCAGGCGGCCGACGTGCCCGGCATCGTGGCAGAGCTGCGCGGGGAGAGCGCGTGAGCACGCCGGAGATCGTCTTCGCCGGCAGCGGCGGCGGGGCCCTCACGCAGATCGCCGACTACGAGGCCGTCGGCGGCTTCGCCGCGCTCGCCAAGGCGCGCGCGATGACGCCGGACGAGGTCATCGCCGAGCTCGACGCGTCGAACCTGCGCGGCCGCGGCGGCGCCTTCTTCCCGACCGGCCGCAAGTGGAGCTTCGTCCCCAAGCCCGACCGCATCGCCAAGCCGCACTACCTCGTCGTCAACGCCGACGAGTCGGAGCCGGGCACGTTCAAGGACCGCGAGATCATGCTGCGCGTCCCGTTCCGCTTCCTCGAAGGCTGCCTCATCGCCGCCCACGCGATCGAGTCGAAGCACGTGTTCGTCTACATCCGCGGCGAGTACGAGCAGGAGTTCGAGGTGCTGGTGGCAGCGCTCGAGCAGATGAAGGCGCGCGACCTGCTCGGCGACGTCACGGTCGTCGTGCACCGCGGCGCAGGCGCGTACATCTGTGGCGAGGAGACCGCGCTGCTCGAGTCGCTCGAAGGCCGCCGCGGGCAGCCGCGCACGAAGCCGCCGTTCCCGGCCATCGCGGGCCTCTACGCCTCGCCCACCGCCGTCAACAACGTCGAGTCGATCACGACGGCGACCGCGGTGATCGAGCTCGGCGGCGCCGAGTACGCGAAGCTCGGCGTCGAGAACTCCACCGGCACGCGCGTCTTCTCGCTCTCCGGCAACGTCGTCAACGGCGGCAACTACGAGCTTCCCCACGGCTTCCCGCTCAGGGATCTCATCTACGGCGTCGGCGGCGGCATCGCCGGCGGCCGCACGCTCAAGGCCGTGATCCCGGGCGGATCGTCGACGCCGATCCTCACCGCCGCCGAGGTGGAGCGCGTCACGCTCGACTTCGACTCGTTGACCGGCGCGGGCACGGCGATCGGCTCCGCCGCCGTGATCGCGATCGACGACCGCTGCTGCATGGTGCAGCTCGCCGTACGCGTGTCCCAGTTCTACGAGCACGAGTCGTGCGGCAAGTGCACCCCGTGCCGCGTCGGCACGAGGTGGCTGACGAGCATCCTCCAGAAGATCGAAGACGGGCGCGGCTCGCAGGCCGACATGGACCTGCTCCTGAGCGTGGCGGAGCGCATCAACGGCAAGTGCCTGTGCCCGCTCGGCGACTCGGACGCGATCGCCGTCGCAAGCTACGTCGACAAGTTCCGCGACGAGTTCCAGGCGCACATCGACGAGGGCGGCTGCCCGCTGCACGGCTCGTCCTCGCTCGACCACGTGCTGGCGCCCGTGGCGATGCACACCCACCACCACGCCCGCGAGGTCGTTCCCCTATGAGCGAGACGGTGAAGCTCACGATCGACGACCGCGAGGTCGAGGTGCCGAAGGGCACCGGGCTCGTCGAGAGCGCCCAGGCCGCGGGGATCGAGATCCCCGTGTTCTGCTACGAGCCGCGCCTCGGGCCTCCGGTGGGCGCGTGCCGCATGTGCCTCGTGGAGGTCGAGGGCCTGCCGAAGCTGCAGGCAGGCTGCACCCTGACCGCGCAGGACGGCATGGTCGTCAGGACCGCCGCCACGTCCGCGAAGGCGTCCGAGGGCCAGAACGCCACGCTCGAGTTCATCCTCGTCAACCACCCGCTCGACTGCCCCGTCTGCGACAAGGGCGGCGAATGCCCGCTGCAGGACCTCACCTTCCGCTACGGGCCGGGCAGCACGCGCATGTCGTTCTCGAAGATCACGCTCGAGAAGCCGATCCCGATCTCGCCGCTGATCGCCCTCGACCGCGAGCGCTGCATCCTCTGCTACCGCTGCACGCGCTTCTCCTCCGACGTGGCGGAGGACAACCAGCTGATCGCGCGCAACCGCGGCGCCCACACCGAGATCGCCACCTTCGAGAGCGACCCCTACCGCTCGCCCTTCTCGGGCAACGTCGTCGAGCTGTGCCCGGTGGGCGCGCTCACCTCGACGCAGTACCGCTTCGAAGCGCGCCCGTGGGAGATCCAGAACGTCCCCACCGTGTGCGGCCTCTGCCCGGTCGGCTGCAACATCAACGCGACGGTGCGCGAAGGCAAGGTGAAGCGCGTGCTCTCGCGCAACCACCCCGAGGTCGACGGCGGCTGGCTGTGCGACAAGGGCCGGTTCACCTCCCCGCACCTGCTCGCCGACGACCGCATCGCCGCGCCGCTCGCGCGCGGCCCGCTCGGGCTCGCGCCGGTCACGTGGGAGGCGGCGCTCGACCGCGCCGAGGAGCTGCTGCGCGGCGCGGAGGGGCGCATCGTGACGGCGCTGTCCGGCTCGGAGACGCTCGAGCAGGCCTACGGCCTCGCCCGGCTCCTGCGCGGCGGCCTCGGCGCGCACTCCGCCGTGCTGCCGGAGTCGACCTCCGGCTCGCTCGACGCCTTCCGGCTCCCGCTGTCCGCCCTCGCCGACGCCGAGATCGTCGTCGTCGTCGGCGACGACGACGTCGCCGACAGGGCGCCGGTCGTCGACCTGTGGCTCAAGGCTGCCGCCCGCAACGGCGCGGAGGTCGTCCGCTACGGCCCCGCCGGCGACCACCATGTGCTCCCCGGCGGCGCCGCAGCCGCGCTCCATGCGCTCACCGATCCCGCCGACGCGCTCGGCGCCCGCCTCCGCGCCGCCGACCGCGCGATCCTCGTGTGGTCGGGCCCGGGCGGCGGCGGCGGCGCACGCCTCGCCGAGGCGGCGCACGCGCTCGGCTTCGAGGGAAAGCCCGCCTGCGGCGCCTTCCACCTGCCCGCCACGCCCAACGGCCGCGGCGTCGCCCGGGCATGGGCGGCGGCGGCCGACGAGGACGAGGCGGACCCGGAGCCGATCGGCCTGCTCATCGTCTCCGGCGACGAGGCCGCCTCCGACCCGGCCGTGCGCGCGCTCGCCGAGCGTGCGGGCACGGTGATCGCGATCACGATGTTCCACGGGCTCGCCGTGGGCTGGGCCGACCTCGTGCTGCCGGCGACGGGGGCGCTCGAGCGGGACGGCACGCTGCTCAACCTCGAAGGGCGCCTGCAGCGCCTGCGCCGGGCCGCGATCGCGCCGGTGCCGGACGAGCTCGCCTGGATCGCGCGGCTCGCCGGGCGCTTCGGCGTGGAGCTGTCGCCGCACGCCGCGGCGGTGTTCGAGGAGCTGTCGCAGAAGGCGTTCGGCGGCGTCTCGGCGGCCGAGCTCGACGGCGCCGCGCCGCTGCCCGGCCGCGGCGCCTACGAGCCGCCCCCTCCCGCAGGCGAGACGAAGGCTCCCGCGCAGCCGCGCACGGCCGACGCGCGCTTCGTCGGCGAGCTGCGCCTCGTGCGCTACCGGCCCCTCTTCTCCGGCCCCCAGGTGGAACGCGTCGCCGCGCTCGGCTTCCAGCGACCCGAGCCCGAGCTCGTGCTCTCGGCCGCCGACGCCGAGCGCCGCGCGATCGCAGGCGGGGACACCGTGCTCGTGCGCTCGAACGGCACCTCCGTCGAGCTGCGCGCCCGCATCGACCGGCGGCTCGCCGAGGGCGTGGCACGGATCGCCGACGAGCACGCCGCCGACCTGCACCAGATCGTCGAGGTCGTGAAGCGATGACCTTTCCCGTACGCCTGCTCCTCGCGTCCGGCGCGAACGGCGAGCCGTGGTGGATCGCGCTCATCAAGGCGGCGATCATCATCAACCTCGTCCTCGTCACGTTCGCGTACCTGACGCTCGCCGAGCGCAAGATCATGGGTCGCATGCAACTGCGCTACGGCCCCAACCGGGCCGGCCCGTACGGGCTGCTGCAGCCGATCGCCGACCTCGTGAAGCTGATCCGCAAGGAGAGCTTCTTTCCGGCCGCCGCGATCGACGTGCTCTACATCAGCTCGCCTTTCCTGGCGGCGTTCACGGCGCTCTCGACCTTCTCGGTGATCCCGTTCGGCCCGGGCTGGACGATCGCCGGCTACCAGGTGAACGGCTACGTCGCCGACCTGCCGATCGCGCTGCTGCTCGTCTTCGCCATCGGCTCGCTCGGCATCTACGGCTTCATCCTCGGCGGCTGGTCGTCCGACTCGAAGTACGCGCTGCTCGGCTCGATGCGCACGTGCGCGCAGCTCGTCTCGTACGAGGTGTCGCTCGCTCTCAGCGTGCTCGGCGTGATCCTGATGGCGCGCTCGCTGTCGCTCGTCGACATCGTGCAGGCGCAGGCGAACGAGACGTGGTACGTGCTGCCGCAGTTCGTCGGCTTCGCCGTCTTCCTGGCGGCCGGCACGGCCGAGACCGCGCGGGCGCCGTTCGACCTGCCGGAGGCCGAGCAGGAGCTGGTCGCCGGATACCACACCGAGTACGGCGGCATGCGCTTCGGGCTCTTCTCGATGTCCGAGTACATCAACCTGATCACCCTCTCCGGCCTCTGCGTGACGCTCTTCCTCGGCGGCTGGCACGGGCCGCTGCTGCCGGGGCCGCTGTGGTTCGTGCTCAAGCTCTTCCTGCTCCTGTTCGTCTTCATCTGGGTGCGCACGACGCTGCCCCGCCTGCGCTACGACCAGCTCATGCGCTTCGGCTGGAAGGTGCTGCTGCCGGTGGCGACGCTGAACGCGGTTGTGACGGCGATCCTCGTGGTGGCGATCTAAGGTGTCCGGCCGATGAGCCCGCAGCCGTTCGGAACGCTCAAGGGATTCGGCGTCACGTTCCGGCAGATCTTCCGCAAGCCGATCACGCAGCAGTACCCCGAGTTCAAGCGGGCGGTGTACCCGCGCTTCCGCGGACGGCACATGCTGCACCGGCACGAGAACGGGCTCGAGAAGTGCGTCGGCTGCTCGCTCTGCGCCGCAGCCTGCCCTTCCGATTGCATCCGCGTCGTCGCCGCCGAGAACACCGCCGACAACCGCGTCTCGGCCGGCGAGCGCTACGCGCGCATCTACGAGATCAACATGAGCCGCTGCATCTTCTGCGGCTACTGCGAGCTCGCCTGCCCGTTCGACGCGATCACGCTCGGGAACCAGTTCGAGATCTCCGAGTACTCGCGCGACGACCTCGTCTACACGAAGGACATGCTCCTCGGCGAGCCGATCAAGCGCGTCCCCGTTCAGGATCCCGCCCTCTACGACACGCCGGTGCCGGCCTACAAGACCTCCAGCTAGATGGGCAACTTCCTCGTCTGGGTGATCTGGATCGTCGCCGCGCTCGCCTGCCTCGGCACGGGGATGGCCGTCGTCGGCTTCACCAACCCGTTCTACTCGGCGCTGTCGCTGATCGGGAACCTCGCCTCGCTTGCGGTGCTGTACCTGCTCGCGTCGGCCGAGTTCGTCGCCGCCGCGCAGATCCTCGTCTACGCGGGCGCCGTGATGGTGATGTTCCTGTTCGTGATCGCCTACCTCGGCGGGCGAGCCGACGCGCCGTGGGCAGGCGGCGGGCGCTGGCTGCAGCTCGCGGCGCTCGTCGCCGGGGCCGCGCTGCTCGTCGAGGTCGTCGTGGCGCTGCTGCTCAAGGCAGGCGGGCGCCTCTCCGACGAGGCGGCCGTCTCCGGCTCCTTCGGCAGCCCGGCGGAGATCGGGAAGCTGTTCCTCACCGACCACCTGCTCGCCTTCGAGATCACCTCGATCGTGCTGCTCGTCGCGGCCGTCGGCGGCGTCGTGCTCGGCATGCGCTCCGATGCCGAGGGGGAGCGGTCGTAGTGCTCGGCCCCGGCGTCCCCTGGTACCTCGCCGTCTCGGGCGTGCTGTTCGCGATCGGCGCCACCGGCGTGCTGCTGCGCCGCAGCCCCCTCATCGTCCTGCTCTCGCTCGAGATCATGCTCAACGCCTCCAATCTGGCGCTCGTCGGCTTCTCGCGCCTGCTCGGTGCCGTCGACGGGCAGGTGTTCGCGATCGGCGTCATGGCCGTCGCGGCCGCGGAGGTCACCGTCGGCCTCGGCCTCATCGTGGCCTTCGCCCGCCGCGACATGGAGCTCGACGTCGACGCTCTCACGGAGCTGCGCGGATGATCTGGGGGGCATGGCTCTGCCTGTTCGCCCCGCTCGGGGGCGCGATCGCGATCACGGTCGCGGGGGAGCGCATCTCGCGCACCGCGGCCGGCTGGATCTCGACGCTGTCGGTGTTCGCGGGCTTCGCGGGCGCGCTCGTCTCGTTCGTCTCCACGCTCGGCCGGGACGCCGCCGACCGGGAACAGCTGTCGACCGCCTGGTCGTGGCTCGCCGCCGGCGACTTCCGCGTCGGACTCCAGATCCTCGTCGATCCGCTCGCGCTGACGATGATGCTCGTCGTCACCGGCGTCGGCGGGCTCATCGTCTGGTACTCGATCGGCTACATGCACGGCGAGGACGAGGAGCGCCGCTACTTCGCCACCATGGCGCTGTTCGTGTTCTCGATGCTGATGCTCGTACAGGGCGGCAACCTGCTGCTGCTGCTCGTCGGCTGGGGCCTCGTCGGCCTCGCCTCGTACCTCCTGATCGGCTTCTACCACGAGCGGCCGGAGGCGGTCGCGGCCGCGAAGAAGGCGTTCGTCATGAACGCCGTCGGCGACGCGGCGATGGCGCTCGGCTTCTTCCTGCTCATCGCCAAGGTCGGCTCGCTCGACTTCGGCCGCGTGTTCGAGGCGGCGCAGGGAGGCGGCCTCTCGTCGACCACGCTCAACCTCGTCGCGCTCGGCCTGCTCGCCGGCGCCGTCGCGAAGTCGGCGCAGATCCCGTTGCACACGTGGCTTCCGGACGCGATGGAGGGCCCGACCCCGGTCTCGGCGCTCATCCACGCCGCCACCATGGTCACCGCCGGCGTGTACCTGATCGTCCGCACCCATCCCGTGTTCGAGGCGGCGCCCGGCGTGCAGCATCTCGCAGCGATCATCGGCGCGGTGACGCTGCTCGTCGCCGGCTTCGTCGCGCTCGTGCAGTGGGACATGAAGCGCGTGATCGCCTACTCGACGATGTCGCAGATCGGGTACATGTTCCTCGCGGCGGGGGTCGGCGCCTACGGCTTCGCCATGTTCCACCTGGTGACGCACGCCTTCTTCAAGGCGCTCATGTTCCTCGCCGCCGGCATCGTCATCCACCGCCTCGACGGCGAGCAGGACATCCGCAAGATGGGCGGCCTGCGTCGCACGATGCCGTTCACGTGGATCACGTTCCTCGTCGGAACGCTCGCTCTCGTCGGCATCCCGCCGCTCGCCGGCTTCTGGTCGAAGGACGCCATCCTCTCCGCGGCGCTCGCGACGGGCGGCGCGCTCGGCTGGTTCCTCTTCGCCGCCGGCATCCTGGGCGCCTTCCTCACCGGCATGTACGCGCTGCGCCTCTACCTGATGGTGTTCGAGGGCGAGCCGGCCGCACGCGATGCCCACGCGGGGGGCCACGCCGCGCACGGCCGCGGCGAGGGACCACGGTCGATGCTGATCCCGGTCGGCGCGCTCGCCGCCCTCAGCGCCGTCGGCGGCCTCATCAACGTGCCGGGCGCGTGGAGGACGTTCGAGCACTGGATCGGCGAGGTCGCCGTGCAGCTCGTGGAGCCGAGCGTGGCACAGGACTACGGCACGAGCGCCGTCGCGGTGCTCGTCGGCGTCGCGGGCGCGCTCGTCGCCCGGCGCGCCTTCACGCAGGGCCGCGAGCTCGTGACGATGCCCGGCGCGCGCACCGTGCTCGAGCACAAGCTCTACTTCGACGAGCTCTACGACGCCGTGTTCGCACGGCCCGCTCAGATCGTCGCCGACCGCCTGCGCGAGGACGTCGAGACGCCCGTCGTGCAGGGCTCGCTCACCGAGATCGGCGCCGGCACCCGCGCCGCCGCCGCAGGCGTCGCCCGCCTCCAGACCGGGCTCCTGCGCACCTATGCGCTCACGATCGCCGCGTCGGTCGTCGTCCTCGTCGTCGTCTTCCTGGCGGTGCGCTGATGCTGACGACCCTGCTCATCGTGCTGCCGCTCGTCGCCGCCGCCGTCGTGTGGGCGGCGCCGCTGCCGCGCGAGGCGACCGCGGGCATCGCCTCTCTCGTCGCGCTCGTCGAGGTGGGCCTGTGGATCCTCGCCCTGCTGCGGTTCGACTTCGGCTCGAGCGCGCTGCAGCACTCGGCGCAGCGCGAATGGTTCAGCGACCTCGGCGTCTCCTACCACGTCGGCTTCTACGGCTTCTCGCTCTGGCTCGCCGGGCTCACGGTGGCGCTCGGCGCCGCCGCGATCGGCTTCGGCATGTGGGTCGGACGCGACCGTGCACGCGCCTACTACGGGCTGATGCTGTTCCTCGTCGGCGCCGTCGTCGGCGTGTTCGCCTCCCAGGACCTGCTCCTCTTCTACGTCTTCTTCGAGGCGATGCTGATCCCGATCTACATCCTCGTCGGCGTCTGGGGCGGGCCGAACCGTGCCGCCGCGACGATCATGTTCGTCGTCTACACGATGGCGGGGTCGCTGCTGATGCTCGCGTCGATCGTCGCCTTCGGGCTCTCGCAGGGCACCTTCGACCTGATCGCCGCCGGCACGAGCGACAACGACTGGGTCTTCCTCGGCTTCGCGGTCGCCTTCGCGGTGAAGGCGCCGCTGTTCCCGTTCCACGGCTGGCTGCGCGCCGCCTACACGGAGGCGCCGCCCGAGGTGGCGGCGCTGCTCTCCGGCGTCGTCTCCAAGGCCGCCGTGTTCGGCTTCGTCTGGATCGTGCTGCGCCACTTCCCCGGCCCGGTGGGCGACTGGCGCACCGTCATCCTCGTGCTGGCGGCGACCGGCCTCGTCTACGGGTCGCTGCTCGCGTTCCGCCAGCCGGACATGCGCGGCGTCGTCGCCTACTCGTCGATGGGCCAGATGGGCCTGATCACACTCGGCATCTTCGCCGGCAACGACCTCGGCCTCGGCGGCGCGGTGCTGCAATCGGTCGGTCACGGACTCGTCTCGGCCGCGATGTTCCTTCTCGCAGGCATGGTGATCGAGCGCACCGGTAGCGACCGCTTCGCCGATCTCGGCGGCATGGCGAAGGGGCGCCCGGTGCTCGCGACGATCGTGATGATCGTCGGCATGCTCACGCTCGCGGTGCCCGGCTCGGCCAACTTCGCGGGAGAGTTCGCGATCCTCGCCGGGGTGTTCGCGCAGGGCTGGGGCTACGCCGCCGTCGGCGCCGTCGCGATCGTGCTCGCCGCGATGTACACGCTGCGCCTGATCTCCGCCGTGCTCCACCGCGCGAGCGGCGCCGCCATACGCGCCGAGGCGCTCGACCTGCGACCCGGCGAGGTCGCGCTCGTGCTGCCGCTCGTGCTCGCGCTGCTCGCCCTCTCCGCCTGGCCGGCCGCGGTCAGTGATCGCTCGTTCCCCGACCGCGGGCCCGCCGGCGTGATCTCGGAGGCGGCCGAATGACCGTCGGCGCCGCGATCGCGACCCCGAAGGTCGACTGGCTGGCACTGTCGCCGTCGCTCGCGCTGCTCGCGGCCGCGACCGTCTGCCTGCTCGGCGCCGTGCTCGTGCCGGCGGCCGCACGGCGCGCGTTCTCGGCGACCTTCGCCGGCGCCGGTTTCGGCGTCGCCGCCGTGCTGGCGGCCGTCGTGTTCGACCGCTCGCCCGAGCAGGAGCTGCTCATCGCCGAGTCGATGACGCGCGACCGCATCGCCGCGCTCGCGCAGATCGTGCTCGCCGGCGCCGGCCTGCTCTCGGTGCTCGTCTCGTGGGGCGACCGCCGCCGCGACCACGTGGGCGAGTACTACGCGCTGCTGGCCGCCGCGGGCGGCGGGATGCTGTTCTTCGTCTCCGCCGGGAACCTGATGACGCTGTTCCTCGGGCTCGAGTGGCTCTCGATCCCGCTCTACATCCTCACGGCGATGGATACCCACCGCAAGCGGTCGCTCGAGGCGGGGCTCAAGTACCTGATCGTCGGCAGCTTCGGCTCGGCGATCCTGCTGTTCGGAGCGGCGCTCACGTACGGGGCAACCGGCCAGCTCGGCTTCAACGCGATCCGCGAGGCGACCGGCGCCGACGACCCGCTGTTCGTCACGGGCATGGCGATGATCCTCGCCGGCCTCGCGTTCAAGGCCTCCGCGGCGCCGTTCCACATGTGGACGCCGGACGTCTACGAGGGCGCGCCGACGGCGGTGACCGGCTTCATGTCGGCGGCCACGAAGGCCGCGGCGCTCGTCGTCACGCTGCGCGTGCTCGTGACGGCGTTCCCGGAGCAGGCCGAGATCTGGTCGCTCGCGGTCGCCGTGCTGGCCGTCGCATCGCTCGTGGTCGGCAACCTCGCCGCGCTCGCGCAGAAGGACGTGAAGCGCCTGCTCGCCTACTCGTCCGTCTCGCACGCCGGCTTCATGCTGATCGCGGTCGCCGCCAACTCCCCGCTCGGCGGGAGGGCGCTCCTCTACTACCTGATCCCCTACGGCGCGATGTCGATCGGCGCCTTCGCCGTCGTCGCGGCGCGCGAGCGCGAGCTCGGCCGGGCGGTGACGCTGACGACGCTCGAAGGCTACGGTTGGGAGCGGCCGTTCCACGCGGCGGCGCTGTGGGTGTTCATGCTCGGCTTCGCCGGCTTCCCGCTCACGGGCGGCATGCTGGGCAAGTTCTACGTCTTCTCCGCCGCCTACGAGGCCGGCTGGTGGTGGCTCGTCGTCGTCGGCGTCGTCGCGACCGCGGCCAGCATCTACTACTACCTGTCGGTGATCCGGGCGCTGTTCATGCGCCCCGCGCCGGCCCGTGCCGACCTCGTCGCCGCCGGCGGCTCTCCGGCCGCCGACCCGGCGCTCACCGCCGCGATCGTCGCCGCGGTCGCCGTCACGGTCGGCTCGTTCTTCTTCGTGCAGCCGCTGGTCGACCTCGCCGGGCACGCGGTCTCCGCGCTCTCCTTCTGAGCGGCCCCGCCGCCCGCGCCCTCGCCTCGAGGCGGGTCGGTCGTCTACCCTTCAGCCATGGCGACGTCGCTCACCTGGCTCGGCCATGCGGCGTTCCGGCTCGACACTCCAGCCGGGCGGCGCATCTACGTCGACCCCTTCCTGACGGGCAATCCGAGCTGCCCCGCCTCGGAGCTCGAGCCGGAGCGGATCGACGCGATCCTCGTCACCCACGGCCACGGCGACCATGTCGGCGACGCGGCACGCCTCGCGCAGGCCTTCGCCTGCCCGCTGATCGCCCAGGTCGAGCTGCGCGGCTGGCTCGCGCGGCAGATGCGCAGCGGCGACGACATGAGCCAGGCGCTCAACAAGGGAGGCGGTGTCGAGGTGGCGGGCATCCGCGTCACGCTGACGCACGCGAACCACTCGTCGTCGACCGACGACGGCACCTACGCGGGCGAGTCGTGCGGCTTCGTGCTGGAGATACCCGATGGGCCCACCGTGTACGTCGCCGGCGACACGAACGTGTTCGGCGACATGGCGCTGATCGGGCGCATCTACCGGCCCGACGTCGCCGTGCTGCCGATCGGCGACCACTTCACGATGGGCCCACGCGAGGCCGCCGTCGCCGCGGAGCTCGTGGGTGCGCGCCGCATCGTCCCGAGCCACTACGGCACCTTCCCGCTGCTGACCGGGACGCCGGAGGCGCTGCGGCCGCTGCTCGGTGACGGCGTCGAGCTGCTCGTGCCCGCGCCCGGGGAGACGGTGCCGCTGTGAGCGGCCGCACGCGCTGGTTCGGGGCGACGGGCCGGCGGGTGCCGGAGATCGCGCTCGAAGGGTCGCTGGAGGTCGAGGGGGCGCTCGACCTCGCCGGCCTCGACGCCGCCGCGCTGCGCGACGCGCACGGCCGCGGCGTGCCGGTGCTCGCGCACGCGGCCACCGCGGCCGAGGTGAGGGCCGCGCTCGCCCATCCGGAGGTGTCGTGCGTGCTCGTACGCGATCCCGCGCTCCTCGAGCTCGACCTCGCCGACCTCACCTATGGCTAGCACTCCGGTCGTCGCCACCTATTCCCTCTGCGCCTGCGATCCGAGCGCCGGGCAGTGGGGCGTGGCGACGCAGTCGAAGTTCCTCGCGGTCGGCTCGGTGGTGCCGTGGGCGGCGGCGGGCGCGGGAGCGATCGCGACGCAGTCGTACGCGAACCCGCGCTACGGGCCGGACGGCCTCGCCCTCCTGGCACGAGGACTGTCGGCCGGCGAGGTCGTCGAGCGGCTGACCGACGCCGACGAAGACCGCGCCCTGCGCCAGCTCGGTGTCGTCGACGGCCAGGGCCGCGGGGCGACGTTCACGGGCTCCGGCTGCCACGCCTGGGCCGGCGGCCGCGCCGGCGACGGCTATGCGGCGCAGGGCAACATCCTCGTCTCGGAGGCGACGGTGGACGCGCTCGCGGCGTCGTTTGCCGCCTCCGGCGGCCGGCCGCTCGCCGAGCGGCTGCTGGACGCGCTCGCCGCAGCGCAGGCGGCCGGGGGCGACCGCCGCGGCCAGCAGTCGGCGGCGCTGCTCGTCGTCGAGCGCGACGGGGGCTACGCGGGCCTGTCGGACAGGCTCGTCGACCTGCGCGTGGACGACCACGCGCGTCCGCTGGAGGAGCTGCGACGGCTGTACGGCATCCATCAGACGCTGTTCGGGAAGACGGCGCGCGAGGAGTGGATCCCGGTCGACGACACGCTGCGGGCCGAGATCGCCGGCCGGCTCGCCGCGCTCGGCCATGCGACGCTGGACGACTGGGCAGGGGTCGAGAACCTGGAAGAGCGCGTGGACGGCAGCAGCGCGATCGACCCGGTCGTGCTCGAGGCGCTGCGGCGGGCGTCGTGAGCGAGCGCTTCCGCGTCGTGCGCTGCGACGAGGTCGAGGCAGACGCGGACGGGCGCTTCCCGGCGGGCACCCGGCCTGCCGGCCCGCTCGAGCCGTAGTCACTCGTCACGCGCGGCGCGGCCGGGCGTCTCCCGGCAGCCGCACGTCCGCCGCCAGCTTCCTGAAGGCCGGCACGGGATCGTGCTCGCCGCGCGCGACGAGCAGCACCGCGCCGTGCTCCTCACCGGCGAGCGCCGACACGAAGAGCTCCAGGCCGACGGCGAGAGCGAAAGCCTTGTGCGCATGCGGGCCGCCGAACGGGACGAGCTCCTGCGGCGCCGCACGCCCGGCGAGCACGTCGCCGTGGGTGACCGCGCCCATCGAGACGTCAGCGACGAGCGGCTCGCCCACGCTCGACGGGATCGCGATCGCCAGCGGGTTCGTCCCCGTCAACGCCGCGCCGCCGCCGGGAGGCGGCAGGCGGCGCGGCGAGGTCGCCGTGAGCAGGGCGGTGTAGCCGGCCTGCGCGAGCCGGCGCACCCAGTAGCCGAGAGCGCCCGTGGGGAAGCACGACGACGCCACCACGAGGCGTGCGGGGCCCGGGTCGTGCGCGACGAGATCGTCGCAGACCGCGGCAAGCGTCAGATAGCCGAGCGCTCCGCCCCCGTGCCAGCGGTCGACGCCCGGCGCCGACGACACCTTCAGCGGACGCGCGCCCCGGTCGAGCGGCTGCTCCTCGAGCCACGGGATGCGCGCGTAGCCGTGCCCTTCCTTTCCGCGGCGCTGCGCGTCGTCGAAATGGTCGAACAGCACCGCGGCGGCCTCGTGCCCGAGCCCGAGCGCGAGCAGCCGCGCATACGCCTCCTTCGCGGTCGCCGGAGCCTCCCTCATAGGGGTGAGCCTATCCCCCGCCGGGATCGTGCCCTCACGAAATGCTTACCCTGGCTACGCAGAGCGCATACACGCCCCGCGCAGACTCAGGCTGTCAAACGACCCTGGAGGGCATCACATGCGTCGCATCATCGTCAGCGCGCTCGCGGCGGCCGTTGCGCTTTCAACGGCCGGCCTCGCCGTCGCAAAGCTCAACGCGAGCGGCGTCAGTGCCGCCACCGCCACGTTCTCGGCGGCGAAGGAGCGCTCGGAGACCCGCACGTGCACCGCAGACGGCAAGACGTACGAGATCACGAGCGGCCGCTACGTCGGCGCGATCGACTTCGCCGACCCCAACTCGGCGCTCGACGGCCCGCTCGCGATCAAGGTGCGCGCCGTCGTCAACAAGACCGACGGCATCGGCTGGATCGAGGGCTCGTTCCGCGGCAGGGACGACGCACGCCGCACCCACGCCCGCTTCTGGGGCGCTCTCGACGGCAGCGGCAACCTCGACGGCTTCCTGCAGGGCCGCGCCAACGAGCGCGACGCCTTCCTGCTCGGCAGCCTCAGCGCCACGTTCACGGCCGACGGCGGCTTCGCCGGCGGAAGGCTCGGCAACGGCTCCACCTCGCTTCCGGCCGTGCTCGCCGGACGCCCGTGCAAGGACTCGAAGCCGGCCGGCACGGCAGTGCGCCTGTCCGTCAAGGGCGAGGTGACCGCGATCGACGCGTCCTCGATCACGGTCAAGCCCCGGGACGGGTCGGCCGAGCAGACCTGCAAGATCGTGAGCCCCACGTCCCCGTCGACGGCGGGCATCGCCGTCGGCTCGAAGGTCGAGATCCGCTGCGCCCTCGTCGGGACCGACATGACGCTCGTCAAGCTGGAGAAGAAGTCCTGACCGCCACGATCGGCCTGCTCGTCGAGAGGGCGCCTGCGGGCGCCCTCTCCGTGTCCTAGGAGAGAACGGTGAGCGCCTTGCGGATGCCGCGGCGCGTGCGCTGCACCCGCTCGGCGAGCGCCGCGATCGCCGCCGCGGCCTCGGAGTCGGGCGCCGCCTCGAACACGGGCGTGCCGGCGTCGGCCGCCTCGCGCAGCACCGGGTCGAGCGGAATGCTGCCGAGGAGCGGCACCCCGATCTCGTCGGCGAGCCGCTGCCCGCCCCCGGAGCCGAAGATCTCCTGGCCGCTGCCGACGAGGTACGACATGTTCTCCACCACGCCGACGGTGCGCATGCCGACCTTCTGCGCCATCTGGGCCGCGCGCACGGCGACCTCCTGCGCGGCCGCCTGCGGCGTCGTCACGATCACGACCTCCGCGCGCGGCAGCAGCTGACCGAGCGAGATGGCGACGTCGCCCGTTCCGGGGGGCATGTCGACGAGGAGCGTCTCCAGCTCGCCCCAGTGCACGTCGGAGAGGAACTGCTCGAGCGCGCGGTGCAGCATCGGCCCGCGCCACATGACCGGGCTGTTCTCGTCGAGGAAGAAGCCGATCGACATCAGCTTGAGCGTCCCGCGCACCGGCGGCACGATCATCGTGTCGACGACGACCGGCCGCTGGTGCACGCCCAGCATGTGAGGGATCGAGTGCCCGTACACGTCGGCGTCGAGCACGCCCACGCGCTCGCCGCGCGCCGCGAGCGCGGCGGCGAGGTTGGCGGTCAGCGTCGACTTGCCGACGCCCCCCTTGCCCGAGGCCACCGCGAGGACGCGCGTCGCCGCGTCGATCGAGATCGTCTTCTCGGGGCGCCCACCCCGCAGGCGCGAGGACAGCGCCGCCTTCTCCTCCGGGCTCATGACGTCGAAGCGCAGGCGCACGGAGGTGACGCCGTCGACCGCGCCGACGAAGCGCTGCACCTGGTCCTCGAACGAGGAGCGCAGAGGGCAGCCCGCGACCGTGAGCGCGATCGTGACGTCGACGTGCCCGCCGCCGTCCACGACGACGTCCCGCACCATCTCGAGCTCGGTGACGGGCTTGTGCAGCTCGGGGTCGATGACCGACTCGAGCGCCTTCAGGATCGCGTCGCGGCTCGGTTCCATCCGCTCATGAGCGTACCAGCGCCGTCCGTAGTCGCCCGCAGCACGAGAGGCGGTCTTCCCGTACCCGACGGCGTGCACTCAGCGGATGCCGCGCGCGCGCGTCGAGGCGAGAGTGACGGCATCGGCCTCGTCCACGAGCTCCCGTGAGCGCGCGGGCGGCGGGGCCGGCGTAGACCGACGGATGGGGAGGTAGCGTCATGAACACGAAGAGACTGCTCGAGCTCGGCGGCATCGTCGCCGGCGTGGTGTTGATCGCGTTCGGGATCGGAGCGCTCGTCATGAGCATCAACGCCCGCAGCACCGTCAGCGACGAGCTCTCGCGGGAGTTCATCGTCGGCTCGCCCGACATGAAGCCCTCCGAGATCCGGAAGGCCGCGAAGGAGGCGGGGCTGCCGGCGACGACCGCCCTACCGACCTGCGACGTCGCCGACAAGGAGATCACGAGCGGATCCGATGCGCGCTGCTTCGCACAGTACATGCGCATCCACGCGCTGGAGTCGTCGGGCGGGCTCACCTACGCGCAGATGGGGCGCTTCGCCTCTGCGGCCGATCCGAGCGACCCGAAGGGCACGAGCGACGCGGCGGCGGCGCTGATGGCCGACGGCAAGCCCGTCCCGAACGCCGCCCGCAACACCTGGGTCACCGCGACGGCGCTCTCGACCGCGCTCAACGTCTCCTACATGGCAGAGCAGATCGCGCTGTTCGGGCTCGTCGTCGCAATCGCGCTCCTGCTCAGCGGCATCGGCTTCATGATCCTCGCCGTCATGGCGCTCGGCACGACCGCCCGGGTCGACGAGACGGCGAAGGCCGGCACGCCGGCGAGGCCCGTCACGGGCTGACCCGCGGGAACATCTGCACGAGGAGGAAGCGAGGGGCGGCCGAGCCGCCCCTCGGCGTCAGGCGAGCGCTTCGGCGAGGAGGGCGCAGAGGGCGTCCGTCGCCGCTGCCACGACCCGCGAGCGGCCTTCGAGATCGAGCGGCGCGCACGCGAAGGGCGGGTCATCGAAGAGCTCGATCGCGTAGCCCCGTTCGCGCACGAGCAGCTGCGCCGCGGCGATGTCGATCGAGCGCGCCGGCTTGAGCGAGCAGACCGCGTCGACCCGGCCGGCGGCGAGATGGCAGAGCGACAGCGCCAGCGAGCCCATCACACGCAGCCGCTGAGCGACGCCCTCCATCGCCGCGGCCTTGTCCGCGACGAGCGCGGTCGTCGTGGCTTCGAACGCGAGGATCTCGATCGGGCTCTTCGGGCCGGGTGCGGACAGCGGTGACCCGTTCAGGGTCGCTCCGCCGCCGCGCGTCGCCGTCCACTCCTCGCGCGCGCCGAAGTCGTAGACATAGCCGAAGGCGACGTCGCTCATCGCGGGGCCGTCCGCGACGGCGAGCGAGAGGGAGAAGAACGGAATGCCCCGCTTCGCGTTGATCGACCCGTCGATCGGGTCGACGACGACGCGCGTGGAGCCGCCGGCGCCGAAGACGCGCACGCCGAGCTCCTCGGACACGAGCGTGAAGTCCGCCTCGAGCGCCTCCAGCCGTGCGACGACGGCGGCCTCGGCGGCCGCATCAACAGCCGTCGTGTCGTCGCCGCCCTCGCCCGCGCGCAGAACCGGCTCTCGCTCGGCGCGCGTGGGGAGGTCTCGCAGAGCGGCGTCGATGTCGGCGACGCAGGCACGGCAGAGCTCGAGCCAGTCGGTCATACCGGGTGGAACAGCAGCCCGCTCGTGAGCTTCGGGAAGAAGTACGTCGTCTTCTGCGGCATCACCTCGCCGCGGCGGGCCCGCTCGAACACGTCCTCGATCCGGGTTGCGCGCAGCAGGAAGGCGCCGTCGTAGACGCCGGCGTCGACCTGCGCCACCGCGTCGGCGAGGTCGGCCGTGTAGCCGAGGCCCTCGTGGCCGATGATCCGCTCGACGAGCTCCACGTCGAGCTCGCCCGGCTCGCCGACGACCGGGAAGGCGGCGCCGCGGCGGTAGACGACGGCGTGCGCGATGTCGTACGGCAGCCGCCCGAGGCGCTCGACCGCCGAGGCGACGTCGGTCGAGCCGCCCGGCGGCGGTACGACCTCGTCGTGGCCGTGGAAGAGCCGGTGCGTGGGGAAGATCTCGAGTCCGGGATCGGAGGTGGAGACGAGCACGACCATCATGCGTGCGCTCTCGGCCGTGCCCTGCTCGGCGGCGTAGGCGACCGCGGTCTCGTAACGGTGGTGGCCGTCGGCGATGAGCAACTGACGGTCGGCGAAGGCCTCCGCGACACCGTCGCCCGGCATGCGCCACAGCTGCGTGGCGTCGGCGGCGAGGTCGGGCTCGCGGTCGGGCACCGCGACGGGCGCGTCGCCGTCGTAGAGCAGGAAGATCGGCTCGAGCTGGGCGCGGGCGGCACGCAGCAGGCGCAGCCGGCTCTCCTTCGGCCCGGCGTGTGTGCGCTCGTGCGGAAGCACGGTGCGCGTGTCGTACGGCTCGACACGCAGGGAGGCGACGAGCCCCTCGCGGCGGCGGGCGACCCCGTCGGGGCCGACGTAGTCCTGGGCGACGGCCCACACGGCGGGCTCGTCGTCGCGCACGAGCACCCCCTCCTCGAGCCACGACCGGAAGAGGCGCCCCGCCTCCTCCTCGGACTCGTTCAACGTCAGGCGAACGACGTTGTGCTCATCGCGGGCGCGGTAGGCATCGCGCTGCTCCGGCGTGAGCACGTCGTAGGGAGGCGCGGTCACGGACGGCGCCGGCTCGGCGTAGCGGATCGCACGGAACGGAGCGACGTCGGCCATCACCGCGAGCGTACCTTCGGGCCTAGACTCCCCGTCACGATGACCACGATCGCCGAGCTCGCAGAGGACCGCACCGTCGAGGGCGTGTACGCCGTCGGGCGCAAGGAGCGGCGGCGCACCCGCAACGGCCAGCCCTACCTCGCGCTCGAGCTCGTCGACCCGAGCGGACGCATCGAGGCGCGTGTGTGGAGCGACGTCGAGCTGCTCGACCGTCGCTTCGGCGAGGGAGACGCCGTGCGCGTGCTGGGCAGGGTCGAGCGCTTCGGCGGCAAGCTGCAGGTGCAGGTGCGCGCGCTCGAGGCCGCGCCGGACGCCGACCCGGCGTCGATGGCTCCGGCGATGCGCAGGGACGCGGACGAGCTCGACGGCTTCCTCGAGTTCCTCGCCGGCGAGATCGCCCACCCCGGCCTCGCGGAGCTCGTCGCCGGGTTCCTCGACGACGGCGCCCTGCGCGCGTCGCTGCGGGCGCTTCCCGCCGCGGGCGCAGACGGCCACCATGGCTACGCGGGCGGGCTGCTCGAGCACACCGTCGGCGTGACGACGCTCTGCCGCGAGACGGCGCAGCTGCACCCACGCCTGCGCCACGACCTGCTGGTTGCCGCCGCGCTCGTGCACGACGTCGGCCGCACGCTCGAGCTCGAGCGCGGTCCGGCGTTCCGGCAGACCGAGGAAGGACGCCTGCTCGGCCACGTCCACCTGGGGCTGCGGCTGATCGAGCAGCGTGCCGGCGGGCTCGACGCCGCCCTGCGCGCGGAGCTGCTGCACGCCGTCGCCTCGCACCACGACCGCGCGAGCGCCCGCACGGCGGAGGCATCCGTGCTCTACCACGCGAACCAGCTGGACGCACAGGCGGCGACCCGTCCCGTCGGCGAGGGCTGACGCTGCATGACAGGGGTCGTGCTGGCGCTGTGCGCGGCGGCGCTGTGGGGAACGGGCGACTTCTTCGGCGGCGTCGCGTCACGCCGCGTGCGCGTGCTCCTGGTGCTGTTCTGGTCGCAGCTGGCCGGCCTCTCCGGGCTTGCCGTGTGGGTGCTGGCAAGCGGATCCGGCCGACCGGAGGCCCGCGCGCTGCTGATCGCCTTCGGCGCCGGCGTTGCGGGCGTCGTCGGGCTCGGCTGCCTCTACCGCGGCATGGCAGTCGGCGCCATCGGCATCGTGGCGCCCATCTCGGCCACGTCCCCCGCCGTCCCCCTCGCGGTCGATCTCGCCCGCGGCCGCTCCCCGGGGGCGCTGCAGTGGGCCGGCATCCTCGTCGCCCTCGCAGGCGTCGTGCTCGTCGCGCGCGAGCCGGGAAGCGGCCGCGCGCCGGTTGCGGCCGGCGTCGCGCTCGCGCTTGCGGCCGCGCTCGGATTCGGCCTCTTCGTCGTCGGCATCGGCGAGGCGGCGAAGGACGGCGCTCCCTGGGCGGCGGCGGCGGCCCGCTTCGGCTCGGTCTGCGCGATTGTCGTCGCGCTCTCCGCGACGCGCGCCGTCCCGCGTGTCGCGCGAGAGCTGCTGCCGCTCGTCGTCGCGGTGGGCGTGTTCGACACCGGCGCGAATGCGCTCATCGCGCTGGCCTCGACGAGGGGTGCGGTCGGGATCGTCGCAGTGCTCAGCTCGCTCTACCCCGTGACGACGATCCTGCTCGCCCGCGCCGTGCTGCACGAGCGCATCGGCGCAACGCGGACAGCCGGGGGGGTGATCGCGCTCGCCGGGGCGGCGCTGATCGCGGCTGGGTGAGGCGGCGGCACGCGGTGTGGGAGGCCGGGCCGAAGCGCGCGTCCGCTCACACGTTGAAGCGGATGTTGAGCACGTCGCCGTCCTGGACGACGTATGTCTTGCCCTCGAGGCGCTGCAGGGCCCGTTTCGCCGCCTCCGCATGCGAGCCGGCCTCGAGCAGGTCGTCCCAGCGGATCACCTCGCAGCGGATGAAGCCGCGCGCGATGTCCGAGTGGATGGTGGCGGCAGCCTCGACCGCGGTCTGGCCG
Source organism: Gaiella occulta (assembly GCF_003351045.1). Classification (GTDB taxonomy): domain Bacteria; phylum Actinomycetota; class Thermoleophilia; order Gaiellales; family Gaiellaceae; genus Gaiella; species Gaiella occulta. The sequence goes on along the minus strand of NZ_QQZY01000005.1, from coordinate 177,576 downwards.
TCGCGGAGCGTCCACGCGCGCGTCTCCTTCTCGCCGGCGGTGAAGAACGTGATCAGGCCGAGGGCGTCCTTGAGCCGGCGCACGACCTCGTCGAGCGCGGAGGGGCCCTCGCGGAAGGCGGCGGCCTCCTCGTCGGGAAGCTCTGCGAGCTCCGCCTCGAGCTTGCAGTCGATGCCGTGGGGGCCGTTCTCGATCGCTATCAGCGGCTTGGTCGTGAGGGGGTCGAGCTCCCCCGGCAGCTCGCCCGTCCATTCGCTCAGCGGCCTGCCGCTCTCCAGGTGCGCGAGGACCGCGCCGAGCGCCTCCGCCTCCTTGCGCACGGCGGCGTCGCCGGACTTCGCCTGCTTCTCGACGCGCTCCAGGCGTCGTGCGACGTGGTCGGCGTCGGCGACGAGCAGCTCGAGCTTCAACGTCTCGAGGTCGCCCGCGGGATCGGCGCCCTCCGAGAATCCGTCCGCGACCGCGAGCAGCGCGTCGACCTGACGCAGCCCGCCGAGGAGAGCGGGGCCGGTTCCCGGCACGTCCTGCACGCGAACCGCCGCCGGCGTCACCTTGCGCGCCCTGACGAGGGCGGCGAGACGCTCGAGCCGGTCGTCGGCGATCGTCGCCATGCCGACGTTGGACTTGTCGGTCACGGATGCGTACGCGGTGATCTCCGCTCCCGCCTTCGTGAGGGCGTTGAAGAGCGTGGTCTTCCCCGCGTTGGGGAGACCGACGATGCCTACCTCGAGAGCCATGGGCGGCGTAGGGTAGCCGCGCGTCCACGAGGCCGGGCGGCGCGCACCGGAGCGCTAGAGGCCGAAGCCGACTTTCGAGTCTCGCGCGAACCGCTTCATGTACGCGACGCGGCCGAGGACGAGCGTGACGCGGCCGTCGTCGGTGTCGAGCTGGTGCGTTCCCTGCGCAGCGGAGGCGAGCGCGTGCTCGAGCGCGTCGGCGCCCGCGGGGGCGACGTTGGCGGCGATGATCGGCCCGCCCGCGAACGCGACCTCGATGCGGACGGATTCTGGTTCGGTGCTCATGCCGGGGAAACCACCTCCGTGAGGACGCCGTGGACGGCGTCGGGATGGACGAATGCGACCTGCAGGCCGAACAGGCCGACGCGCGGCTGCTCGTCGATCAACTCCGCGCCGGCGCCGGCGAGCTCCGAGAGGGCGGCGGCGACGTCGTCGACGGCGTAGGCGACGTGGTGCATGCCGGGCCCGCGCCTGGCGAGGAACCGTCCCACCGGGGTGTCCTCGCCGTCCGGCGCGAGCAGCTCGATACGGCTTCCGGCAACGAGCAGCGACGCGGCGTAGACGCCCTGGTCGGGCAGGGCGGCGCGGTGCTCGACCGTGCCGCCGAGCAGGCGCGCGTACGTGCCGATCGCCTCGTCGAGGTCGGAGACGGCGACGCCGAGATGGTGGATGCCGCGCGTGGTCACGCGGCCGATCGTAGCCGCGCCCTACTCGGCAGCGCGCTCGAGCGCGCGCACCGTGCCCACGGTCTCGGCCGAGCGCGACTCCTGTCCGACCTCCGCCATCAGCGTGACGAACTCGTCGCGGTCGATCGTCTCCTTCTCGAGAAGCGTGCCCGCGAGGCGGTCGAGCGTGGCACGGTGCTTGCCGAGGAGGCGGAGCGCCTCCTCGTAGGCGTGGTCGGTGAGACGGGCCTGCTCGCTGTCGCGCATCCGCTTCGTCTCCTCCGAGAGCGCGTAGTTGTCGGCCCGCATCGTGCGTGACGGCGCCACCTCGGACATGCCGAACTCGAACACCATCGCGCGGGCGATCTGCGTCACCTTCTCGAGGTCGCTGGCGGCGCCGTTCGTGACGCGGCCGAAGACGATCTCCTCGGCGGCCCGGCCCGCGAGGGCGACCTTCATCACGTCGAGCAGCTCTTCCTTCGTGTGCAGATAGCGATCCTCGACCGGCAGGTAGTACGCCATGCCGAGCGCGTCGCCGCGGCCGACGATGGTCACCTTCTGGATCGGCATCACGTCGCCCATGAGGTGGGCGAGGAGCGCATGCCCGGCCTCGTGGTAGGCGAGGATGCGCTTCTCCTTCTCCGTCACCACGCGGCGCTTCTGGAGCCCCGTGAGGACGCGCTCCATCGCGCCCTCGAAGTCCTCCTGGCGGATGTACTGCTGGTCCTTGCGCGCAGCGAAGATGGCGGCCTCGTTGGCGATGTTCGCCAGGTCGGCGCCGGTGAGACCGGCCGTACGGCGCGCGAGGACGGAGAGGTCGACGTCCGCGCCGAGCGGCTTCGAGCGCGTGTGCACGCGCAGGATGTCCTCGCGGCCCGTGAGGTCGGGGGGCGCCACGTTGACCTGCCGGTCGAAGCGGCCGGGTCGCAGCAGGGCCGGGTCGAGATCCTGGAGGCGGTTGGAGGCGCCCATGATCACGACCTCGTCCGAGCTGCCGAAGCCGTCCAGCTCGACGAGCAGCTGGTTCAGCGTCTGGTCGTGCTCGCGGTTGTGGGCGCCGCCCGAGCGGGCGCTGCCGACGGCGTCGAGCTCGTCGATGAACACGATCGAGGGCGCGTTCTTGCGCGCATCCTCGAACAGCTTGCGGATGCGGGCGGCGCCGAGACCCGCGAACATCTCGACGAACGCCGACGCGCTCGACGAGTAGAAGTTCGCGCCCGACTCGTTCGCGGCCGCCTTCGCGAGCAGCGTCTTGCCCGTCCCCGGTGGGCCGTAGAGGAGGATGCCCTTGGGCACGCGGGCGCCGAGCCGCTCGAACTTCTTGCGGTCTCGGAGGAACTCGACGACCTCCTTCAGCTCCTCCTTCGCCTCGTCCACGCCGGCGACGTCGTCCCACCCGACCGGGTCGGTGGTGTCGCGGTCGACCATCGCCGGCTTCACCTTCGGCACCAGCGACATGGTGCGCAGGAGCAGGACGATGATGATCCCGAAGAAGATGATCGGGAGCCATGTGATGAGGAAGCCCCCGATGTCGTCGGGGGAATGGGGCCAGGTGACCACGAGCGGTCTATCGGCAGCGCCGCTGCGAGGCTGTAGCTCCGAGGCAGCGGGTACCGCGGGCGCCGACCCGCCTACCGCCGCACGGCGACGACGGCGCTCCGCCGCGGCGTCAGCCGCAGCTCGACGGCGGCGAGCGACGGATGGGAGAGCCAGGCGTCGCGATGCCGGCCGGGGAGCCCCTGTCGTCCCGGAAGTCGTCGAGCACGGCTGTCCCGCCGGGGGCGAGCAGGCCGGCTGCGGCCACGGCGCGATCGCCGTCGATCTCGACCGTGACGGACGGGATCTGCGGCGGCAGCGCCGCCACGATCCATGCGGCGGCGACCCCGCTGCCCGTACCGATCTCGCCCGCGCGAACGAGCCCGCGCCTGGCGGCGAGCACGTGCAGCAGCGCGCCTTCCTCGGGTGGACACGACATCGTGAGACCGTGCTTCCCGGCCGGCGCGAGCGCGCGGACGACGAGCGGCGGGGCCTCCATCAACCCGTCGCGACCACGGCCTCGACGGTGGTGAAGCGCACGCCGGCGTCGCGCCACTGCGCGAGGCACGACCGCGTGCGCCCCTCGTCGAGACCGCGGGCGGCGTCCTCGACGAACGCCACGCGGCGTCCCCGGCGCAGCAGGCCGACGATCGCCGCGTGATCGCAGACGTCGGTGGCGACGCCGAAGAGGATCACCTCGGACGGGTCGAGCGCCTCGAGCACCGCGTCGGCGTTCGGGTTCGTGAACACGTCGAAGCTCTTCTTCAGCAGCAGCAGCTCGCGGCGACCGCGCACCAGCTCCCGCAGCAGCCGCGGCGGGTAGGCGACGTGCGAGAGCGGCAGCGGGTCGGCCTGCTCTGTCTCGGGGATCCGCTGGGCGCCCCGGGTGCCGCGCAGGCAGTGTGGCGGGTACGTGCTCGTGAAGTCGGGCGCGTCCGAGATCTCCGGATCCGTGAGCTCGTGGTCGTCGGCGGAGGCGACGTGGACGGCACCTGCCGCCCGCGCCCACGAGACGAGGCGCCCCATCGCCGGGGCAAGCTGCTCCGCCCCGGGCACGTAGAGCTTGCCGTCGGGGAGCATGAAGTCGACCTGGGTGTCGACGTCCCACAGAACCTGTCTAGACGACACGCTCCAGCCTCGCGTTCGGACGCAGCTGCCGGCCGACCTTCGCGGTCGTGCGGCCGTCGCTGACGACGATATCGGCGGTGAAGTCGTTCTCTCCGCGGATGAGGGACGACCCGACACCGTACGCGTCGACCGGTACCCCGCGGAGCTCGAACTCCTCGATCTTCTCGACGGAGAACCCTCCGGAGACGACGATGCGCACCTGGTCGAAGCCCTCCGCGTCGAGCGCCGCGCGCACCTTGCGCACGAGGCGCTCGTTGACGCCGCGCGGGTCGAAGTCGCCCATCTCCTGCCACAGCGAGCGGTCGACGAGCTGGTTCGACGTGTCGAGCCGGACGCCCCACAGCCTCGGGCCGAGCGCACGGGCGACCTCGAGCGCCGTGCGCACGGAGTCGTTCTCGAAGTCGACGAGCACCGTGATGTGGAAGTCCTCGGGCGCCCAGGCGGCGAACTTCGTCGCCGCCAGCGCCGTGTCGCCCCCGTAGGCCGCGATCAGCGCGTGAGGGACGGTGCCGACTCCGCGGCCTCCCCACCACGATGCCTGCGCGTCGGAGGTGACGCCGATCTCCGCTCCGAGCATCGCGCCGGCGACGAACGCCGCGTAGCCGTCGCCGGTCTGCACCCGGTGATGGTCGTGCCGGGCGGGCATGAAGATGATCGGCTTGCCGCCCGCGGCCTCGAGCACGCGGGCCGTGTTGGTGGAGATGAGGGTGCGGCGCGCGAGCACTCCGAGGTAGACGGTCTCGAGGTGCGCGAAGAGGGTGTAGTCGCCCTCGATCGTCATCACGGTCTCCCAGGGCTCGATGCGGTCGCCGTCGTGGAGCGCGTGCACGGTGAGCGCGTCCCAGTCGTGCGAGCAGAGCCGGAGGATCGCGATCGCCTCGTCCATGCCGCCGAGCATCGCGTGCTTGCGCTGGAACACCTGCATCAACACCTGCGGGTGGCGGCCGTCGGCGAGCAGCGCGGCGCGCACGTGGTTGAAGTAGGCGTCCGTGTAGTAGCCCTCCCGCATCTTCTCGACCGGGAGGTCGAAGACGCTCGGGTCGAGCCGGGCCTCGCGGCTGGATGCGGCTGTGCTCACGCCGCTCCCTCGGCCCGGAGGCAGGCGTCGAGCGCCGCCCGCGCGACTTCGAGCTGCGCCGGGGACGGCTCGGCCGTCGTGAGCCGTGCCTGCAGCTCGCGACCGGGCACCGCGAGGATGCGGGAGAGCGGGTGGCGCGGATTCCGGCCCATCCAGGCGAAGACCTCCACGGCCGCCCCGACGGCAGCGATCGCGCCGACCGCCTGCGCGAGCGAGCGCGAGCGGCGCGGCGCCTTCGCGGCGAGCGCACCCGCGGCCGCGCTCGTCGCGAGCAGCGGGCCGACGAGGTGGCCGCCGCAACGGTCGTGCTCCTTCGCCGCCGGCCGTCCCGTCTCGTAGGTGCCGATCGAGACGTGCTCGGCGCCGTGGTAGGAGGCGAGCTCGCCGCCGCGGAGCGCGAGCACGGCAGGGGCGAGCGAGGCGCAGGCTGCGACCGCCTCCCGGGTGGCGAAGCCCAGACTTGTCGAGCGGCGGGCCGTCCGAGCGGCCACCGAGCCGGCGACGACCGCGGCGGCGACCACGGGCCGCTCGAAGGCGAACCGCGCCTCGGGGAGCACGCGGCGCACGTCCGGCAGCAGCGCGAGCGCCTCGGCGAGCCGCAAGGGCCCGCGCACGAACGGGGTCTGCACGCCCGGCGCCAGGCGGCGCTTGGGCCCGGAGCCGACGCGGATCTCTCCGTCGGGCGTGCGGACGGCCGCGGCCCACGCGGTCGGGCCGTGGACGAGGACACCGTTGGCGAGCGCCATCCCGCCGAGCCGGAGCTTCTCCATGCGCGCAGGGTACCGTGCTGCCATGGACGCCCGGCCCGTGCTCGACCGCATCTCGGCGTGCGAGCCGAGCCGCCCGTTCGTGCTCGTCGGCATCGGGGGGCGCGGCGGATCCGACAAGACGACGCTCGCGGCCGCGATCCCGGGAGCGCAGGTGGTCGCGACCGACGAGTTCTGGAACGGCGAGGAGTTCGAGCTCACCCGCCTCGCCCGCGAGGCGCTCGAGCCGCTGCTGCGCGGCGACGAGGCGCGCTACCGCGCGTTCGACTGGGCGGCCCGCCGCACGGCCCCGTCCGAGCGCGTCGTGCGCCCCTCTGGGATCGTCGTGGTCGAGGGCGTCTGCGCGCTGCAGCAGATGTTTCGCGACGCCTACGACGTGCGGGTCTGGCTGGAGGCGCCGCGGGAGGTGCGGCTCGCGCGCGGCGTGGCACGCGACGGCGAGGAGGCGCGGGCGCCGCATCCCATCCGGCCCGCACCCGGCCGGTGCCCTCCGCGAGCCGGTTCGGCTCGGGCCAGGCGTCGCCGGGCCCGAAGACGGTGTCCGGCTGGTCGAGCCGGCGGCCGCGGTCGGCGAGCGTGCCGTGCAGCGCGCGCAGGTCGCGCTGGAGGCGGTCGGCGTCCACGCGCAGCCGGGCCGGTAGCGCGGAGAGCAGACGCCGCCGCCGTGCGACTCGATCTCGGTCCGCGGCCGGCGCCGGTCCGTCGCCTACGCCGCCGCCGCCGCGGCGCGCAGGGCGGACTGGAGCGCGTCGACCGCCGGGCCCCGGCCGAACGGATGTCCGTCGACCTCGACCACCGGCATCACCTCGCGCACCGACGAGGACGTGAACACCTCGTCCGCGCGCAGCATGCGCGCGAGCGGGAAGACGTCCTCCTGCACGGCGAAGCCGAGGCCGTGCGCGAGCTCGAGCAGGGTCGCCCGCGTCTCGCCGGCGAGGATGCCGAGCTCGACGCCCGGCGTCAGGAGCAGGTCGCCCTCCCGCCACCAGACGTTCGTGACCGGGCCCTCCAGCACGATCTCGTCCGCGTCGACGAAGATCGCGTCGTCGGCGCCGCGTGCCTTCGCCTCCGCCTCCGCGGCCATGTTGACGGCGTAGCTGACCGACTTCGTGCCGGGCAGCAGCCATGGGGCCGAGCGGCGCGGGCAGAGGAGGGACACGAGCCGCTGGCCGCGGGCCCGAGCCGCCTCGATCCAGCCGGGCACGGGCCCGACGAGCGCGAGCGCGAGTGGATCGGCGCCGGATGCGCCGGGCGTCCAGTAGAGCCGCAGGACGGAATCGGGCGCCGCAGCCGCGTCGAGCGCGACACGGGCGAGCGCCTCGACCTCGCTCGGGTCCGGGGCGGGGAGGCCGATCCGCGCAGCGGAGACGGCCAGCCGCTCGAGATGCTGCCGGAGCCGGAAGGGCCGGCCCCCGTAGACGCGCAGGGTCTCGAACGCAGCCCGCCCGCGCGTGAAGCCCTCGTCGTCGGCGACGAGGACGGGCTCCGCTGGGTCGACGAGGCCGCGGCCGGAGACGGCGACCGCGAGCGGGTGCGGATGCGCGCGCGAAGCGGCGCCGCTCACGGACTTCTCACCGCCGTTCGCGCGCCCGCCGCCGCCAGGACGGGCGGCGGCGTCCCGAGCGCGGCGAACAACGGTCTCGCCTTCGTCCAGGACTCCTCGACCTCCGCGCTGGGGCTCGAGTCCCAGACGACACCGCCCCCGACCCAGAGGTGGATGGTTCCGTCCGCGACGGCGAACGTCCGGATCGTCAGCGCCAGATCGAGGTCGCCGTTGCCCTGGACACGGCCGAGCGCGCCCATCGACGCCCCTCTGCCGACCGGCTCGAGCTCGGCGATGAGGTCGATTGCGGCGATCTTCGGCGCGCCTGTGATCGACCCGCCCGGGAACGTTGCCGCGAGCAGCTCCGCGAGCCCGACTCCCTCCCGAAGCGTGCCTTCGACAGTCGACACCATGTGCTCGACGCCCGCGAGCCGCCGGGTGGCCATCAGCTCCGGCCAGCGAACGCTCCCCGGGACGCACACCCGGGAGAGGTCGTTGCGCTCGAGATCGACGATCATCACGTGCTCGGCCGCGTCCTTGGTCGACCGTGCCAACTCGATGGCGCCGCCGACGGCCCGTGTCCCCTTGATCGGGCAGGTCCACACGCGGCGGCCGCGCCGCGCGAGGAAGAGCTCCGGAGATGCCGAGACGACGGTCCAGCCGTTGCCGCGGAAAGGCTCTCGAGTGTGCGGTCGCAGCGGCGCGAGCCGGGCGGCGAGCGCGCCCGCCTCGCCGGCGAACGACGCCGACAGGTGCTGCACGAGGTTGACCTGGTAGACGTCGCCACGCGCGATCGCGGCACGCACGGCGGCGACGGCGCGGCCGTACGCGGCGGCCGACCAGGTGCGCTCCCAGGGGCCGATGCGAACGCTCGTCGCCGTCTCGTTCTCATATTCGACAACATACTGTGCGGGCCGGACGGCGCAGGCGGCGAGAGGCAGGGGGCACGGCTCCGGCGGCGCGGCGCCGTGCGACCGGCGGAGCACCTCGGAGAGCCCGTAGCCGAGGTAGAGGTCAGCGACGAGGTGCTCGCCTCCGGGCTGGAAGAAGCCGCGCTCGCGCAGCCAGGCCTCGATGCGGTCGAAGGCGCCGGCTGCCTCGCGGACCTCGAGCAGCTCGCCGCTCATCGGCGACGTCGCGCCCGGTAGCGACGGACGAGCGCGTTCGTCGACGAGTCGTGGCCCGCCCCGGCCTCGACGTCCCCGGACAGCTCAGGCGCGATCCGCTGGGCGAGCTGCTTGCCGAGCTCGACGCCCCACTGGTCGAACGAGTCGATGCCCCACACGGCGCCCTGGGTGAACACGCTGTGCTCGTAGAGCGCGACGAGGCTGCCGAGCGCGGCGGGCGTCAGCTCGTCGGCGAGCAGCACCGTCGTGGGCCGGTTGCCCTCGAAGACGCGGTGCGCGACGAGCGCCTCCGGCGTGCCCTCCGCGCGCACCTGCTCGGCGGTCTTGCCGAAGGCGAGCGCCTCCGCCTGGGCGAGCACGTTCGCGAACAGGAGGTCGTGGTGCCCGCCGAGCGGATTGAGCGAGCGGCAGAAGCCGATCAAGTCGCAGGGGACGATGCGCGTGCCCTGGTGGAGCAGCTGGTAGAAGCTGTGCTGCCCGTTCGTCCCCGGCTCCCCCCAGATGACGTACCCGGTGGGGTAGTCGACGCGCTCCCCGTCGAGCCGCACCGACTTGCCGTTCGACTCCATCGCCAACTGCTGCAGGTAGGCGGGGAAGCGCCGCAGGTACTGGTCGTAGGGCAGGACCGCGATCGAGTCGGAGCCGAGGAACGTCGTGTTCCACACGGCGAGGAGCCCCATCAGCGCCGGCAGATTGTCGCGCAGCGGCGCCTCGCGGAAGTGCTCGTCGACCGCGTGGAATCCCGCCAGCAGCTCGCGGAAGTGCTCGGGCCCGACCGCGACCATCGTCGACAGCCCGATCGCGGAGCACATCGAGTAGCGCCCGCCCACCCACTCCCAGAAGCCGAAGGCGTTCGCCGGATCGATGCCGAACGCCGCAACCTCGGCGAGGTTCGTCGAGACGGCGACGAAGTGCCGCCCCACGGCCGCCTCGTCGCCGAGCGCGCCGACCGTCCAGGCGCGGGCGGTACGCGCATTCGTCATGGTCTCGAGCGTGGTGAACGTCTTCGACGCCACGACGAAGAGCGTCTCCGCCGGGTCGAGATCGCGGGTCGCCTCGGCGAAGTCGCTGCCGTCGACGTTCGAGACGAAGCGGAACACCATGTCGCGGCGGCTGTAGTGGCGCAGCGCCTCGTAGGCCATCGCCGGTCCGAGGTCGGAGCCGCCGATACCGATGTTGACGACGTTGCGGATCGGCCTGCCGCCGTACCCCGTCCACGAGCCGTCGCGCACCGCGGCGGCGAAGCGCGCCATGCGGTCGAGCACCTCGTGCACCTCGACCACGACGTCGACGCCGTCCACCACGAGCGAGCGGTCACGAGGAAGGCGCAGCGCGATGTGGAGCGCCGGACGACCCTCGGTGACATTGATGCGCTCTCCGCGGAACATCGCGTCGCGTCGTTCCTCGACCCCTCGCTCGCGCGCGAGCGCGAGCAGGAGGTCGAGCGTCTCGGCGCTGACGCGCTGCTTGGCGAAATCGAGGTAGAGACCGGCCGCCTCGCGGGCGAATCCCTCGCCGCGGCTCTCGTCGGCGGCGAACAGGTCGCGCAGGTGCCTGCCGCGGATCACGGCGGCGTGGGCGGCGAGCGCCTGCCAGGCTGCACCCGCGCTCGGGCTGCTGACGGTCTCCGACATGCCGTATCCGAGCGTATAGGCTCGGCCCATGCAGCTCGGGATGATCGGCCTCGGCCGCATGGGCCGGAACATCGTGCGCCGGCTCCTCCGCGACGGGCACACGTGCGTGGCGTACGACGTCGACCGGAAGGCCGTGGAGGCGCTCGCCGCCGAGGGCGCGACCGGCGCGGACTCGCTCGACGACTTCGTCGCCAAGCTCGACGCGCCGCGGCACGCCTGGGTGATGGTTCCCGCCGGCGAGATCACCGGGTCGACCGTCCGCGAGCTCGCCGCCCGGCTCGACCCCGGCGACACGATCGTCGACGGCGGCAACACGTACTACCGCGACGACATCCGCCGCGCGGCCGAGCTCGCGCAGAAAGGCATCCGCTACGTCGACTGCGGCACGAGCGGCGGCGTCTTCGGCCTGGAACGGGGCTTCTGCCTGATGGTCGGCGGGCCCGAGGACGCAGTCCGCGAGCTGGAGCCGATCTTCGCCTCACTCGCCCCCGGCGTCGGCGCGGCAGAGCGCACCCCGGGGCGCGAAGGCGAGCCAGCGCCCGAAGAGCGCGGCTACCTCCACTGCGGTCCCGCAGGCGCGGGCCACTTCGTGAAGATGGTGCACAACGGGATCGAGTACGGGATGATGGCCGCGCTCGCCGAGGGCCTGAACATCCTCCACAGCGCCGACGCAGGCCTGCGCCCGCGCGACAGCGACGCGGAGACGGCGCCGCTCGACCACCCCGAGTTCTACTCCTACCGGCTCGACGTGCCCGCGATCACGGAAGTGTGGCGGCGCGGCAGCGTCGTCGAGTCGTGGCTGCTCGATCTCACAGCGGCCGCTCTCCTCGAGTCGCCGCAGCTCGACGGCTTCGCGGGCCGCGTCTCGGACTCGGGCGAGGGCCGCTGGACGGCGATCGCCGCGATCGAGGAGGGCGTTCCCGCCGACGTGCTCACGGCGGCGGTGTACGCGCGCTTCTCCTCGAGAAACGAGGGCGAGTTCGCGAACAAGGTGCTCTCCGCCATGCGCAAGCAGTTCGGCGGGCACGCCGAGAAGACGGCGTAGCACACCGCCGCGCCGCTACGCCGAGAACTCCCCGAGCTCCGCGGATGCGAGCGCCTGCCGCGCCGCGTCGAGATCGGCCGGATCGACCAGCACCTCGCGCGGCCCCGCGGCGCTCGGCACTCCGTCCCAGGCGCCGGCCCCGATGTCCGTGATCCGGTGCGCGCAGCGGATGCCCTCCGCGCGCAGGAACGAGCACACGAGGTCGGCGGCGACCTCGTTCGGCACGACCGTCACGCGCACGGGGTCCGCCATCAGCCCTCGATGGAGGTGACGGCCGCGCGTAGCGCGTGCACGCCCAGCTCGAGGTCGTCTACCGGGATGCGCTCGTCGGCCGAGTGCACGAGCCGTGAGGCGAGCTCGCCGTCCATCGCCCTCAGGGGGAAGAAGCCGTACGCCACCGTGCCGAAGGCCTCGCGCATCCAGTGCGAGTCGGTGAAGCCGGCGCACACGACGGGCGCCAGGCGGGCGCCAGGCTCGACGTCCGCCACCCACGATTCGAGCACCGACCACAGCGGGGTCTCCATCGCCGAGCGGGTGCCGCCGTCGCGCTCGAACCACTCCAGCTCGTAGTCGCCCCGTCCCAACGCCGCGCGTACGAGCGGATCGGCGTCCTCGGGCGTCATTCCGGGCGGTAGGCGGCAGTCGACCGTGACGACGCAGTGCGCGGGGATCACGTTGCGCTGCTTGGAGGCCTCGATCAACGTCGGCGCGAGCGTGAACGAGAGCAGCGGCTCGACGAGCTCGGCCGCGAGTGGGTGCAGCGCCCGCGCGCGGTCGAGCGCTTCCTCGAGCGGCGGCAGCTCGCCGAGCACGAGCTCGAGGAAGCGCGCCACCTCGGGGATCAGCTCCTGCGGCGGCGCGTAGCGACCGAGCGCTTCGATCAGCGGCGCCGCCTTGACGAGCGCATTGTCGGCGATCGCCGGCATCGACGCATGTCCGCTGCGCCCGCGCACGTGCACCCGGAACGGCGCGCTCATCTTCTCCCCCACCGCACACAGGTAGAAGACGTTGCCGCCGAAGACGCAGCGCTCGCCGCCGCCCTCGTTGAGCGAGTAGTCGGCGCGCACGAGCTCAGGGTGCTCGCGCACGAGCCAGGCAAGGCCGTAGTCGTCGTTCACCTCCTCGTCCGCGGTGAGCGCGAGGATGACGTCCCCGGCAGGCCGGAAGCCGTCGCGCGCGAGCGACGCGAACGCCACCGCGCTCGCAGCCACCTGGCTCTTCATGTCGAGCGCGCCGCGGCCCCAGATCTCGCCGTCGACGAGGTCGCCGCACCACGGGTCGTGCGCCCACTCCTCGGCGTCGGCGCGGACGGTGTCGGTGTGCGCGAGCAGCGCGATCGACGGCCCGTCGCCGCCCGGCAGGCGGGCGACGAGGTTGAGCCGGTCGGATGAGCGACCGACGAGCTCGCACGGGATGCCGTTGCGGTCGAGATAGTCGCGCAGCAGCTCGGCCGCGATCGTCTCGTTCCCGGGCGGGTTGACCGTGTTCGCGCGGAGCAGCTCCCGCAGGAGCACCGTCACCTCCTCGCGGAGGGTCACGACTCGGCCTGCGAACGAGCCGTCAGCTCGTTGCGGACGTCCCACAGCTCCGGGTACTCGACCCGGTGGATGAGGCGTCCCAGCACCTCCACGGGCGTGCCCTGGGTGCCGACCACACGCTCGCCGATCACGCGCGCGACGACCCGATAGTGGCGGATGCGCCACGTCTGCAACCACTCGTCGAGCTCCATCAGCGCCTCCGCGAGCTGGTACAGCTCCTCGTGCGCGCGCCCGTGCACGTAGAGGTCGACGAGGGAGAGCCCGGCGCGCTCGCGGGCGGCGTGGAACGCCTCGCCGAGCCGCGCCATCGCCGGCCGCAGCTCCTTCACGCCGGGCGAGTCGAAGCCGGAGCCGTGGCCGAGCACCTTGCGGATCTCCTGGTACTCCCACGGCGACATGTGCTCGAGCATGTCCAGCTGCGCCGTCACGTAACGCATGCAGAGCGACGCCCGGCGGAGCAGCCGCAGCGCTCCGCCGAGGTCGTCCTCTGCCACGAGAGCCGCCGCGGCGCCAGTGTCGTTCCACGCCAGCTTGAGCCAGAGCTCCGACGACTGGTGCACGACCTGGAACAGCAGCTCGTCGCGATGCACCCACTCCTGCGGGCCCTTCTGCAGGGCGAGCAGCTCCTCCGTGTTGAGGTAGCGCTCGTAGTCTGTGCGGGCCTCGCCCGGCAGCACGGGGCTGCTCAGCGGCGGCTCCCAGGTCTCCTGTGACATGGCGGGGAGCATACTCCCGTCGATGGGAGATCTGTTCGCCGACGCGGCGCACACCCGGCAGGCCGAGACGGCGCCGCTGCCGCAGCGCGTGCGGCCCCGGTCGCTGGACGAGCTCGTCGGCCAGCGGCACGTGCTCGCCGAGGGATCGGCGTTGCGGCTTGCGATCGAGGGCGACCGGCCGCCGTCGATGATCCTCCACGGCCCCCCCGGCGTCGGCAAGACGACGCTCGCCCGCATCGTCGCCGAGACGACGGGCGCGGCGTTCGAGGAGCTGTCGGCGGTGTCGGCGCGCGTCGACGACGTCCGCGGGGTGCTGCAGCGCGCGCGGGAGCGCCTCGGCGCCAACGGCGCCCGCACGATCCTCTTCCTCGACGAGATCCACCGCTTCAACAAGGGGCAGCAGGACGCGCTGCTGCCCGGTGTCGAGAGCGGCCTGCTGACGCTCATCGGCGCCACGACCGAGAACCCGTACTTCGAGGTCAACGCGGCGTTGCTGTCGCGCTGCACGGTCGTCGAGCTGGAGCCGCTCTCCGACGGCGAGGTCGCGGCGGTGATCGGGCGCGGCGCGCGCGAGCTCGGCATCGAGCTGCCGGCGGAGGTGACGGCGGCGATCGCACGGCGCGCTGGAGGGGACGCCCGCAGCGCGCTCGCCACGCTCGAGCTCTCCTGGCAGACGGCCCGGGCCGAGGGTGCGCCGCTCGAGGAGCGGCACGTCGCCGACGCCGCCCGCAAGCGCCCGCTGCGCTACGACCGCGCCGGCGACCAGCACTACGACATCGTCTCCGCCTTCATCAAGTCGATGCGCGGAGGCGACCCCGACGCTGCCGTCTACTATCTCGCCGCGATGCTCGAAGGCGGCGAGGATCCGCGCTTCGTCGCCCGCCGCATGATCATCCTCGCCTCCGAAGACGTCGGCAACGCCGACCCGCGCGCGCTCCTGGTCGCGGTCGCGGCAGCCCAGGCGCTCGAGCACGTCGGCCTGCCCGAGGCGCAGCTCAACCTCGCGCAGGCGGCGATCTACCTCGCCAACGCCCCGAAGTCGAATGCGACCGCCAGGGCGATCTGGGCGGCGCGCGGCGAGGTGCGCGAGCGAGGCATCCTGGCGCCGCCGGCCGCCCTGCGCGACGCGCACTACCGCGGCGCGCGCGAGCGCGGCCACGGCGAGGGCTACCTCTACCCGCACGACGATCCACGCGGGTTCGCCGTCGATCACCTTCCCGACGGCCTCCAGGGCAGGACCTACTATGTTCCCTCGGGACACGGAGAGGAGAGCACGGATGGCAGTCGGGACGGGTGATCAGGCACCGGAGTTCGACCTCGAGGAGGCCCCCGACCGGCCACGCGTGCGGCTGGCGGACTTCCGCGGCCGGCGCAACGTGCTGCTCGTCTTCCACCCGTTCGCCTGGACGCCCGTCTGCCGCGACGAGGCGCTCGACCTGCAGGCGAATCTCGAGTCGTTCCACAACGCCGAGACCGACGTCGTCTTCGTCTCGTGTGACCCGTCGGCGTCTCGCCAGGCATGGAAGCACGAGCTCGGCGTCACCTACACCTTCGCCTCCGACTTCTGGGAGCACGGCGCCGCGGCGCGCGCCTACGGCGTCTTCAACGAGCGGACGGGCGCGCCCGTGCGCGGCACCTTCCTCATCGACAGGGACGGGATCGTGATCTGGTCTCTCGTCAAGGAGGCCGACACCCGCCGCACGGAGATGGTGCCGGAGTCCCTGGACGCACTCGGCGGCGGCGGGTGAAGCGGACCCTGCACGTCGAGGCCTGGGGCGACCCGGAGGCGCCGCGTGCCGTCTACCTGCACGGCGTCACCGGGTGCGGCGGCCATGCGCGCGGTCTCGCCGAAGGGTGGCTCGCGGG
Source organism: Gaiella occulta (assembly GCF_003351045.1). Lineage (GTDB taxonomy): Bacteria > Actinomycetota > Thermoleophilia > Gaiellales > Gaiellaceae > Gaiella > Gaiella occulta. The sequence goes on along the minus strand of NZ_QQZY01000005.1, from coordinate 162,196 downwards.
CCGCTTCCGCGTGCTCGCTCCCGACCTGCTCGGTCACGGCTCCTCGCCCTACGAGCCGCCGTGGGACATCGAGGCCCACGTCGACGCGGTGCTCGACAGCGTCGGCCGCGAGCCTGCCGACTGGATCGGTCACTCCTTCGGCGGCCGCCTCGCATTCGAGCTCGCCGCGCGCCATCCCGGGCTCGTGCGCAGGCTCGTGTTGCTCGACCCGGCGCTCGCGCTCGACCCGGCGGTCGCCCTCTACGCGGCCGAGAGCGGGCGCGAGGAGCGCGCCTACGCCTCGTTCGAGGACGCGGTGGAGCGGCGCTTCGAGGAGAGCGGGCTCCGCACCGCGCCGCGCGAGCTCGTGGAGACCGATCTGCGCGAGCACGTCGTGCAGTCGGAGGACGGCCTCTGGCGCTACCGCTACAGCCAGGCGGCGGTGATCGCGGCCTACGGCGAGATGGCGAGCGCGCCGCCGTCGTTTTCGTCGGTGCGCGTGCCGACGCTGCTCGTGCTCGGGAATCGCTCGTACGTCACCTACGACCACCTGCTCGACGCGCACCGCGCCGCGCTCGGCGACCTGCTGCGTGTCGTCGACGTCGAGAGCGGCCACACGCTGCTGTGGGACGCGCTCGAGGAGACGGCGGCCGCGGTCACCGCGTTCCTCGCCGACGTCTGACGGCGCGGGACCGAACCGGTCGCACGGCGGAGCCGAATCAGGGTCGCTCGCACCCCGCGGGCCATGCGTACCACGCGACCCAGGAGGTTCCACCAGATGTCCGAGACCACCAGCCGCGCAGCGTTCCTGTCGCGAGGCGCCAGAGGCGGCATCGCGCTCGTCGCGGGCGGCTCGCTGCTCGCCGCCACCAGCGGCCAGGCGTTCGGTGCGGCCACGGCCGACGCCGACATCGCGAAGCTCGCCGCCACCGCGGAGCTGCTCGCGATCGACTTCTACTCGAAGTCGATCGGCAGCAAGAAGTTCAAGGGCAACGAGCTCGAGTACCTGTTCCAGGCGCGGATCTCCGAGCGGGCCCACTACAAGGCGCTCGCCGGCGTGCTCAAGTCGGCCACCCCGAAGGGGCTGTCGTTCACGTACCCGGCCGGCACGTTCGACTCGCGGCTCAGCATCGCGAAGACGGGTGTCGCGCTCGAGACGGCCTTCGTGGGCGCCTACCTCGGCGCGGTCACCGCGCTGAAGTCCAACGACCTCAAGGGTGTCGCCGCGACCATCGCCGCCAGCGAGGCGTCGCACCTGAGCGTGTTCAGCGACATCGCCACCGGCAAGCCGATCATCCCGGCGTTCCCCAAGGCATTCACCGCCGCCGAGGCGACGAAGGCCGTCACCCCGTTCCTCGGCTAGGTCTGCGATGCCGTTCGGAATCGGGATCTGGGAGATGCTGATCCTGCTGATGGTGCTGCTGCTCGTGTTCGGGCCGAAGAAGCTCCCCGAGATGGGGCGCCAGCTCGGCAGAGGCATGCGGGAGTTCAAGGACACCATCTCCGGCAGCGACGCGGTTGACGACAACGCCCTGCCGTCGACGGTCGCGGCAGCCGAGCGCGAGACCGTCTAGGTCGTGCTCGCTCGCCTGATTCCCAGGCGCCTCGGAGAAGGAGAGGAGGCGGAGCTCGTCGATCATCTCGGCGAGCTCCGCCACCGCCTCTTCGTCACGCTCGGCGCGTTCGTGCCCGCCTTCGCGCTCGCGTTCGCGTTCCACGGCCGTCTCGTCGCGGCGCTGCGGGAGCCGCTGCCGGACGGACGCCGTCTCGTGACGCTCGGCGTCACCGAGCCGTTCACGGTCTCCGTGAAGGTCAGCGTGGTGGCAGCGCTCGCGCTCGCGCTGCCGGTGCTGCTGTGGCAGGCGTGGGCGTTCGTCGCGCCCGCCGTCGACCGGGCGACACGACGCACGATCGGCGCGCTCGTCGCGCTCGGCACCGCGCTCTTCGCGGCGGGGTCGCTGTTCGCCTACGTCGTGGTGCTGCCGCGCGCGCTCGACTTCCTCACCACCTTCGACACCCACCTGTACGACGTGCAGCTTCGCGCGAGCTCCTACTTCGGCTTCGCCGCCATGGGCCTGCTCGCCAGCGGCATCGCCTTCGAGCTCCCCGTGCTGGTGCTCGGACTGGTGCGCCTGGGCGTCGTCAGCTCGCGCCAGCTGCGCCGCAACCGCCGCGTCGGCTACGTGGCGATGCTGACGTTCGCGATCGTGCTCCCCACCGTCGATCCTGTCTCGCTCGCTCTCGAGGTGACGCCGCTGCTCGCGCTCTACGAGACGTCGATCTGGCTCGCCGCTCTGATGGAGCGCCGCGCCGCCGCCGCGCCGCACGCACTCGCAGAGGGCGTGTAGCGGGCATGAGCGGTGCCGGGGCGCGACCTCGCCCCGGCACCGGGCTCAGGCCACGTACTCGTCGGCGATCGCGAGCACGTCGTCGAGGATCGCGATCCCCTCCGCGGCCTCCTCGCGCGTGATCGTCAGCGGCGGCACGACCATGACGACGTTCCAGTGGGTCATCAGATAGAGCCCGCGCTCGAGCGCCGCCTTCGCCACGCGGGAGACCGGAGCCGCCGCCTCGCCCGACGCGTTGAAGGGAACGAGCATCTCCTTCGTCTCGCGGTCGCGGACGAGCTCGATACCCCAGAAACAGCCGAGGCCACGCACCTCGCCGATCGACGGGTGCCGCTCCTGCAGGCGACCGAGCGCCTCACGGAAGTAGTCGCCCATCGCTGCCGCGTTCTCGACAACGCCCTCCTCGCGAAACGCCTCGATCGAGGCAACCGCGGACGCGCACGCAAGCGGATGACCGGCGTAGGTGAGGCCGCCGGGGAAGAAGCGGTCGCGCACCTGGTCGATGATCTCGCCGCGGGCGATCATGGCGCCGAGCGGCACATAGCCCGAGTTGATGCCCTTCGCGACGCAGAGGATGTCGGGGACGACATCCCAGTGCTCGCACGCGAACCACTTGCCGGTGCGGCCGAAGCCGGCCATCACCTCGTCGGGCTACGCCACCGCCTCTTCGTCACGCTCGGCGCGCTCGTGCTGCCGGTGCTGCTGTGGCAGGCGTGGGCGTTCGTCGTACCGGGGCGGGTTGAGGTTTCGGGCGCCCTAGAGAATCGCCTGACCCGTCTCGAGATCGAAGAAGCGCAGCCGCCTCGTGTCGATCGAGAGATCGATGCGCTCCCCCTCGCGCGCCCGACTCTCGCGCGCCACGCGAGCGATGAAACGAAGCCCCTGAGCGACGTCGTCCTCCTGAGCCTCCTTCACATCCTCCGTCTCCACCGCGGTCGCGTCAACGCCGAAGTGTAGGAAGACCTCGGCGCCCATGTCCTCGCGAAGATCGATGGTGACGGGGATCCGCCGGTCTTCGGGCACCCCTTCCAACGCCGCGTCGCCAAGGTCTTCGGGGCGGATGCCGAGCGCGAGACGCCTTCCGTCGTACGACGCGAGACCCGGGCGCCGCGTGAGCGTCTCGGCGTCCAACGGCAGCTCATGCTCGCCAAAGCGAACCCTGGCAGCGCCGTTTTCCCACGCGAGCACCGCCTCCACGAGGTTCATCGCAGGCGAGCCGATAAACTCGGCCACGAACAGGTTCACCGGCTCCTCGTAGAGCCGCTGTGGTGGGTCGAGCTGCTGCAGTTCGCCGCGGCGCATCACCGCCACGCGGTCGCCGAGCGTCATCGCCTCGCTCTGATCGTGGGTGACGTAGATCGTGGTCGTCCCGAGCGAGCGCTGGATGCGCGCGATTTCCGCTCGCATCTGCACGCGCAGCTTCGCGTCCAGGTTCGAGAGCGGCTCGTCCATCAGGAACGCCTGCGGCTCCCGGACGATCGCGCGGCCCATCGCCACCCGCTGGCGCTGCCCGCCCGAGAGAGTGCGCGGCCGCTTCCTCAGCACCTCGACGAGCCCAAGCGCCTTCGCGGCGTCGTTTACGCGGCGAGCGATCTCGCCCCTCTCGAAGCCGCGCATCTTGAGGGCGAAACCCATGTTGTCGAACACCGACATGTGCGGGTAGAGCGCGTAGTTCTGGAACACCATGGCGACGTCGCGGTTCTTCGGCGGCAACTCGTTCACGACCTCGCCGCCGATCGTAACGGTGCCCTCCGTGATCTCCTCGAGCCCCGCGATCATGCGCAGCGCCGAGGTCTTGCCGCATCCCGACGGGCCGACAAAGACGACGAACTCGCCGTCCGCGACCTCCATATCGAGACCAACGACGGCCCGCGTGCCGTCCGGGTACACCTTCGCAAGCCGGTCGAGCGTGATCTCCGCCACGGCTCGGACCCTACCGGCTCGCTTGCAGCATTTCCAGCCGCTCTTGTGCATGCTGAAACAAGGTGTTTGAATCGCCGACATGGAGACCGCTGCCGGCTATCCCAGAAGGAAGCGCCGGCGAGACCTGCTCGAGCAGCGGCGCTTCCTCGGGCCGGCGCTACTCTCACCGGCGATCATCTTCATCGTCCTGCTCGTGGGAGCGCCGCTCGGGCTCTCGATCTACCTGAGCCTCACGGACGCCACCGCCGGGTCGCTCACCGGTGACTTCATCGGGCTCGACAACTTCACGAGCCAGTGGAGCGACCCGAACTTCCGCACGGCATTTCGGAACACGATCGTCTTCACGCTGCTCGCAAACGCGATCATCGTCGTGGGCGCCTCGATTCTCGCGCACTTCCTGATCCGCCCGTTCAGGGGCAAATGGTTCCTACGCTTCCTCATCCTGCTGCCGTGGGCGGCGCCGGTCGCGCTCTCGACGATCGGCTTCCTCTGGATCTTCGACTCGCTCTTCTCGGTCGTGAACTGGGTGCTGAAGAGCCTCAGCCTCGTCGATACCTTCAACCCGCCGCAGTGGCTCGGCGACCCGACGCTCGCGCTCGCCGCGATCACGACAGTGCACGCCTGGCGGCTGCTCCCGTTCGCCACCGTGATCATGATCGCCGGCCTCGCCTCGATCCCCACCGAGGTCAACGACGCGGCCCGGGTCGACGGCGCGACCGGCCTGAAGAAGCTTTGGTACGTAACGCTGCCGCTGCAGCTCCCGATCGCCACGATCGCCGTCCTGTTCGGGATCGTCTTCACGGCAACCGATATGGCCGTCGTCTACATCCTCACGCGCGGCGGGCCCTTCAACTCGACGCAGACGCTGCCGATGTGGGCGTTCCAGACCGGCATCGGTTCCGGCTCGCTCGGCGCGGGTGCGGCGATCGCGCTCTACTTGCTGCCGGTGCTCGCGCTCGTGACCGTGCTCATGCTCGTCTTCGCCCGCAGGGTCGAGGTGACGTGATGCCGTCGCGCCGAACACGCGAGAACCTGCTCACCTACATGGTCGTCGGGCCGTTCGCGATCGTGCTCGCCTTTCCCTTCTACTGGATGCTCTGGACGGCGCTGAAAACGGAGGGGGATCTCTACAACACCAAGAACAACCCGTTCGGATTCACCCAGGGCTCGCCGACCCTCGCCAACGTGCGGTTCCTGTTCGAGCAGACCGACTACCTCCGTTGGCTCGGCAACACGGCGCTCGTCGGCGCGACGGTCGTCATCTTCACGCTGCTCGTCTCGCTGCCGGCCGGCTACGCGCTCGCCCGCCTCTCCGGGCGTTGGGGTCAGAGCCTCGGCGTCGGCATCTTCCTCGTCTACCTCGTGCCGCCGACGCTCCTCTTCCTTCCGCTCTCGCGCCTGATCGCCGAACTCGGCCTGCAGGACAGTCTCTGGTCGCTCATACTCGTCTACCCGTCCTTCACGATCCCGTTCGCAACGTGGCTGCTGATGGGCTTCTTCAAGTCGATCCCGCGTGAGCTCGAGGACGCGGCGCTCGTCGACGGCGCCTCCCGCGTGCGGTCGCTCCTGCACGTCGTGTTCCCGATCTCGCTGCCCGGGATCCTCACCGTCGTGATCTTCTCGTTCTCGCTCTGCGCGAACGAGTTCGTGTACGCGCTCGCCTTCATCACCAACTCTTCGTCGAAGACGATCTCGACGGGCATCTACACGGAGCTGATCCGCGGTGATGTCTTCTTCTGGGGCGCGCTGATGGCGGCGACACTGATCCCGTCGATCCCGCTCGCGCTGCTCTACAACACGTTCCTCGATCGTTTCATCGCAGGATTCACCGGCGGGGCCTTCCGCTAGCCGATACCGACCGCCAACGACCAAGGAGGAAGGGAGTCATGGCCACATCGAATCGCGTTCCCGGCTCGGCCCGCAGCGAGGGCCAGGGAAGGGGGGGTACGACCCGGCGAGAGCTGATCCGTCACGCGAGTATCGGCGCGGCCGCCGTGGTCGCCGCTGGCATGGGCGCGAAGACCGCAGTCGCAGGTCCGGCCCGGTTCATGGGCAGGGAGGCGAAGTACACACTCCGGATCATCCAGTGGAGCCACTTCGTGCCCGCGTACGACAAGTGGTTCGACAACATCTACATAAAGCGGTGGGGCGCGGCGAACGACACCGAGGTGACCGTCGACCACATCAGCGCCACCGATATCCCCGCTCGCGCGGCCGCCGAGGTTGCCGCCCAGAGCGGTCACGACATCTTCTTCTTCCTCGCGCCGCCGGCCGCCTACGAGGATCAGGTGATCGACCACAAGGAGATCGTCGAGGAGGTCACGCGCAAGCGAGGCAAGATGAACGATCTCGCCTTCCGCAGCACCTACAACCCGAAGACGAAGAAGTACTTCGCCTTCGCAGACAACTACGTGCCCGATCCCGCCAACTACCGCACCGACCTGTGGGGCGAGGTCGGGCTCAAGCCGACGAGCTGGGACAACGTGCTCAAGGCAGCGCCCAAGCTGAAGGCGATGGGCAATCCGGTCGGGATCGGCATGTCGAACGAGCTCGACTCGAACATGGCCCTGATGGCCCTGATGATGTGCTTCGGCTCGTTCATCCAGAACGACAGGAACCAGGTCGTGCTCAACTCGAAGGCAACGCGCGAGGCACTCAAGTTCGGCAAAGCGCTGTACGACCAGGGGATGTCGGACGAGATCTTCGCGTGGACGCCCGCCTCGAACAACCAGGCCATGCTCGCCGGACGGCTCTCGTTCGCAATGAACGCGATCTCGATCACCCGCAGCGCCGAGCTCCTCAACCCGGATCTCGCGGCAAAGATCGAGCTGCTCCCGATCCCGAGCGGGCCGAATGGCCGCATCGGGCTCGAGCACGTGATGGGCTGCTACGTGATCTGGAAGTTCGCCAAGAACAAGAAGATGGCAAAGAAGTTCCTCGCCGACCTCGAGACGAAGTACGTCGGCGCGTTCGAGAACTCGAAGTTCTACAACTTCCCGACGTGGCCGAGGTCGGTGCCCAACATCAAACGCCGCGTCGAGCGGGATCCGATCGCAAAGCCGGCCGGGAAGTACACGGTGCTGGCGGAGATCGCCGACAAGTACACGAAGAACGTCGGCTACCCCGGCACCTCGAACGCCGCCATCGACGAGATGTTCAACAAGTTCCTGATCCCACAGATGTTCGCAGAGGTCGCGCAGGGCAAACGGACACCGGATGACGCCGCGCTCACCTACGACCGCCAGATCAAGGAGATCTTCCGGAAGTGGCGCGCACAGGGGAAGGTCTGACCGCGGCGGTGCGAGCGGCGCAGATAACAGAGCTCGGGCGGCCGCCCACGATGGGCGAGGCGCCCGATCCTGCGGCGGAGACGCTGGTCGAGGTGCTCGCGGCGCCGCTGAATCCGATCGACATCGCCGTCGGCAGCGGGCGGTTCTACGGCGGGTATCCGCCGCTACCTTTCGTACCGGGCTGCGAGTGCGTCGGCCGCCTGCGTGGGTCGGGCGAGCTCGTGTGGACGCACGGCGGCGGGCTCGGCGTGAGCCGAGACGGGACGATGGCGGCGCTCGCTTCGGCTGGCGCTCTCGTCGTCCCGGTCCCGACCGGTGCGGATCCCGCCGTCGCAGCAGCACTCGGGATCGCCGGGCTCGCCGGCTGGCTTCCGGTCGCCTGGCGCTCTCCCGTCCGGGAGGGCGAGACCGTGCTCGTGCTCGGTGCAACCGGCACCGCAGGACTTGTGGCCGTTCAGGGCGCGAAGCTCCTCGGCGCCGGGCGCGTCGTTGCCGCGGGCCGCAGCGAGGCGGCGCTGGAGCGGGCGTTCGAGGCAGGCGCCGACGTCACGGTGAAGCTCGATGCGCACGGCGACCTCGCGGCGGCGCTGCGGGAAGCGTGTGGTGGTGAAGGGCCGCAGCTCGTGATCGACCCGCTGTGGGGCGAGCCCGCGGTCGCGGCGGCCGAAGCCGCGGCGCCAGGGGCGCGGATCGTCAACCTGGGTCAGTCGGCGGGTGCCGCCGCTTCCCTCACGTCGGCAGCGGTGCGGGGAAAGCAGCTTGAAATCCTCGGCTACTCGAGCTTTGCCGTCCCGCTTGACGTGATCGCCGAGCACTTCCGCCGCCTGGTCGACCATGCCGTCGCCGGCAGGATCGTGATCGAGGTCGAGTGCGTCCCGCTCGACGGCATCGCGGACGCCTGGCGTCGTCAGGAGGAAGGGGCCGGCCGCAAGCTCGTGATCGTCCCGTAGGCGTGCGCCCGATCGGGCCGTCCCGCTATTCCTGGTAGTACTCGTCTATTCCTGGTAGTACTCGTCGGCGATCGCGAGCACGTCGTCGAGGATCGCGATCCCCTCCTCGGCCTCCTCGCGCGTGATCGTCAGCGGCGGCACGACCATGACGACGTTCCAGTGGGTCATCAGATAGAGCCCGCGCTCGAGCGCCGCCTTCGCCACGCGGGAGACCGGAGCCGCCGCCTCGCCCGACGCGTTGAAGGGAACGAGCATCTCCTTCGTCTCGCGGTCGCGGACGAGCTCGATACCCCAGAAACAGCCGAGGCCACGCACCTCGCCGATCGACGGGTGCCGCTCCTGCAGGCGACCGAGCGCCTCACGGAAGTAGTCGCCCATCGCTGCCGCGTTCTCGACAACGCCCTCCTCGCGAAACGCCTCGATCGAGGCAACCGCGGACGCGCACGCAAGCGGATGACCGGCGTAGGTGAGGCCGCCGGGGAAGAAGCGGTCGCGCACCTGGTCGATGATCTCGCCGCGGGCGATCATGGCGCCGAGCGGCACATAGCCCGAGTTGATGCCCTTCGCGACGCAGAGGATGTCGGGGACGACATCCCAGTGCTCGCACGCGAACCACTTGCCGGTGCGGCCGAAGCCGGCCATCACCTCGTCGAGGATGAGCAGGATGCCGTGCCGGTCGCACACCTCGCGCACGGACTGCAGGTAGCCGTCCGGCGGGACGATGATGCCGTTCGTGCCGGTGACCGTCTCCAGGATGATCGCCGCCACCGTGTGGGCGCCCTCGTAGGCGAGGATCTCCTCCAGATGCGGGGCGCCCGAGCAGACGGGGCACGGATCCGGATGGCCGGCGGGGCAGCGGTAGGTGTACGGATCGAAGGCACGCACGACGCCCGCCATGCCCGGCTCGACCGCCCAGCGGCGCGGGTCGCCGGTGAGCGTGACGGCCCCGTGCGTGGCGCCGTGGTAGGAGCGGTAGCGCGCGATGATCTTGTGGCGCCCGGTGACCAGGCGCGCGAGCTTGACCGCGTTCTCGTTCGCCTCGGTGCCGCCGTTGGTGAAGAACGACACCGACAGGTCGCCCGGGGTCACCTCGGCGAGCATGCGTCCGAGCTGCGAGCGTGACTCGTTGGCCATCGGCGGCCCGATCGTGCACAGCTTGTCCGCCTGGTCCTTGATCGCCTGGATGATCTTCGGATGCTGGTGGCCGATGTTGACGTTGACGAGCTGCGAGGCGAAGTCGAGGTAGCGCTTGCCGTCGTAGTCCCAGAAATGGCGGCCCTCGGCGCCCGCGACGGGAATGGGGTTGATCGCGCTCTGGACGGACCAGGAGTAGAGGACGTGCTCCCTGGCGTCGGCGACGATCTGGGCGCCGAGATTCGGGTCGATGGTGCGGGGATCGGTCTCGGTTGTCGCCACGCGCGCCTCCTTGATCGTCGGTATGAGGCGATCGTACCGCGGCGGCTGGATCGGCACGGCTCGTGGCGCAACGGCCGCAAGCCCGCCCTCCCGCGACGTTCGACCCGGAAGTCGTAGGGGCGGTAACGAACGGCCGACGCCGCGACAGCGCGTGTGCGGAGCCGGCGACGACCGCCGGGAGAGGCGCGCGGGCGCGTCTCCTTCAGGGATCTGCGCGATCGAGGATCCCCGCTCGAGGATCCCCGATCTTGCAGCAAGGCTACTGCAACTCCTCGCCGAACCGCGCCCGCCGTACGAATTGCCCGAAGCCCGGATCCACCTTGAGCTCGCCGCCGTCGACGACGACGGTGCCGCGGATCAATGTCGTGTCGACGTCGCCCGTCACCTCGACGCCCTCGAACAGGTTGTAGTCCGACTTCGAGTGCTGGCCGGCCGCGGTGATCGTCTTCCTGCGGCTCGGGTCGAAGATCACGATGTCCGCGTCGGAGCCCGGGGCGATCGTGCCCTTGCGCGGATAGAGGCCGAAGAGCTTGGCGGGGTTCGTCGCCAGCAGCTCGACCATGCGGTTGAGCGAGATTCGCCCGACGCGGACGCCGAACTCGTGGATCATGTGGAGCCGGTTCTCGAGCCCCGGCCCTCCGTTCGGGATCTTCGAGAAGTCGTCCTTGCCCATCGTCTTCTGCCCGTCCCACAGGAACGCGCAGTGGTCGGTGGAGATGGCCGAGAGCACGTCGGTGCGCACCGCGTCCCAGAGCACCTGCTGGTTCTCCCGCGGGCGCGGCGGCGGCGTGTACACGTACTTGGCGCCTTCGAAGTCCGGCCGCTCGAGATAGCTCTGGTCGATGAAGAAGTACTGGGTGCAGGTCTCCCCCCACACGTCCCAGCCGGCCCGGCGGGCCTTGGCGATCGGGTGCACGGCCTCCTTGCACGACACGTGCACGACGTACAGCGGCGCGCCGGCGACGCGTGCGAGCTGGATGGCCCGGTTCGTCGCCTCGCCCTCGAGCTCGGGCGGGCGCGTCAGCGCGTGGTACACGGGCGCGCTGTTGCCGGCGGCGAGCGCCTCCCGCACGAGCACGTCGATCGCGTCGCCGTTCTCCGCGTGCACCATCACGAGGGCGCCCGTGCGTGCGGCGACCTCCATCGTCCGGAACAGCGTCTCGTCGTCGACCATGAGTGCGCCCTTGTAGGCCATGAACAGCTTGTACGAGGTCACGCCCTGCTCGGGCAGGGTCGCGAGCTCCTCGAGCGAGCCGCCTTCGTCCAGGTCGGTGACGGCGATGTGGAAGCCGTTGTCGATGATCGCCCTGCCCTCCCGCTTCTCGTGCCAGGCGGCGAGCGCGTCGGTGAACGACTGGCCCCTGGCCTGGATGCAGAAGTCGACGTGGCAGGTGGTGCCTCCGAACGCTGCCGCCGTCTGCCCGGAGGTGAAGTCGTCGATGGTGACCGTGCCGCCGAACGGCATGTCGAGGTGGGTGTGGGGGTCGATCGCGCCCGGGAGCACGAGCTTCCCCGTCGCGTCGATGACGACGTCGGCGTCGTCCTCGAGGGACGTCCCGATGCGGGAGACGCGCTCCCCCTCGATGTAGACGTCGCCGACGGTGCTGTCGGCCGCCGTGACGATGCGACCGCCCTTGATGAGAACGGACACCGGGCCTCCTTTCGCCGGAAGGGGAGCCCCGGGCCGCGACGGCCCGGGGCTCGTGGTCGATCGGGCTACTTGCCGCCCGGGGTGACCTTGACGACGGCGGGCTTGTAGCCGGCGCCGACGACGTTGACACCCTGCTTCTTCAGGAGCGCGAGCGCGCCCTTTGCGATGTCGGTGCGATAGGCGCCCTGCGGGGCCTTCGTGATCACCTTGAACTGCTGCGCGATCTTCGCCGTGCGCGTGAACGCCGCCGGGTCCATCACCCCGACACCGCCGGGGGAGGGCCAGACGAGCTTGTTGATCTCGTTCATCTGCCACGTCTGGTGGCCCTTGCCGAGCAGCGTGCCGTTCTTGAGCACGATCGCCGTGCAGGCCGCGAGGTTGTCGCGGCAGTACGCCCAGCCCTTCAGGGACGCCGCGACGAAGCGCTTCGCGATGTCGACGTTGTTCGGGTCCTTGAGCCAGTCGCCCGTGGCGAAGATCCCATCCTCGAGCATCGCCGTGCCGGCCTTCTCCATCGTGATCACGTTCAAGTCGGCGAGCGTGTAGAGCTTGCCCGTCTTCGGGTTCTTCGTCTCGAGCACCTGCGCCAGCTCGTTGTAGGTCATCGCCGCGGCGGCGTCGACCTTGCGCTGCAGGAACAGGTTCATGTCGAACGGCTGGTTGATGATCTTGACGTCGCTCGCCTTCTTCGGGTTGAGCCCGTTCTTGACGAGCGCGGCGAACAGCTCGTTCTCGTTGCCGCAGCACCACACGCCGACCTTCTTGCCCTTCATCTGGGCCACGGTCGTGATGCCGCTGTCCTTCCAGGTCAGCTCCGTCATGCCCGAGCGCCTGAACACCTGGGCGATGTTGACGATGTCCCCGCCCTTGTCGCGCGTCGCGAGCAGCGACGGCAGCCAGTCGATGCCGAACTCGGCCTGGCCGGAGGCGACGACCTGCTCCGGCGTGATGTCGGGGCCGCCCGGCTTGATCGTGACGTCGAGGCCGAACTGCTTGTAGTAGCCCTTCGCCGCCGCCGCGTAGTAGCCGGCGAACTGCGCCTGCGCCACCCACTTGAGCTGCAGCGTCACCTTGTCCACCTTCGCCGAGGCCGGTTTCGCCGATCCGAGCGAGACGAACGTGAGCGCCGCGACCGCCATGACGGCGAGTGCCGCGCCGATGCTCCAACGACTCCTCATGTAGAGCCCTCCTCCGTGGTTTGTAGTCCCTGTCACGCCTGCGCCCCGCGCGCAGACGGGTGCCACCGCATCGTGGCCGACTCCAGCAGCGACACCGCGAGGTAGAACGCGATGCCGAGGATACAAGCGACGAGGATCGCCGCCCAGGCCGTCTCGAACTGGAAGAGCGCGGCCGAGTTCTTGATCAGGATCCCGAGCTGCTGCTGGGAGCCGCCGAAGTACTCGCCGACGATCGCGCCGATCATCGCGAGCACGCTCGCGACCTTGAGCGACGAGAACACGTACGGGAGCGCGGTCGGGATGCGCACGCGCCGGAAGACGGCGACGTCGCCGGCGGCGTACGAGCGCATCAGCTCGATCTGCGATGGCCGCACCGACGTGAGCCCGCGCAGCGTGTTGACGAGCACCGGGAAGAAGCAGAGCACCGCCGCGATGAAGATCTTCGACCCCTTCTCGATCCCGAACCAGGCGTTTGCGATCGGCGCGAAGGCGATGATCGGCACCGCGTTCAACGCGATGAAGTACGGCATCAGCGCCGAGCCCAGCACACGGAAGCGGGCGAGCAGGAGCGCGGACACGATCCCGAACCCGCAGCCGCCCACGAAGCCCCACAACGCCTCGGTGAACGTGTACCAGCCTGCCGGCCACAGCTCCCTGCGCTGATGCCAGAACGCCGACGCGATCTCCGTCGGCTTCGGCAGCAGGAACTTCTGGATGTCGAAGACGTCGATCAGGAGCTGCCAGCCGACGAGCACGAGCACGCCGATGGCGAGCGGTGGCGCCCACTCGCCGAAGCCCCTGCGCATCGTGATCACACGATCTCCCGCGCGTCGTGCGACTCGCGCAGCAGCTCGCGCACCTCGGTGGCGATCTCGAAGAAGCGCGGCTCCTCGCGCGTGTCGTTCGAGCGCGGGTACGGCAGGTCGACCTCGACGATGCGCTGGATGCGGCCCGGGCGAGCGGACATGACGACGATGCGGGAGGACAGGAACACCGCCTCCGCTATCGAGTGCGTGACGAACACGACGGTGGCGCGGGTGGCCTCCCAGATGCGCAGCAGCTCGAGGTTGAGGCGGTCACGGGTCATCTCGTCGAGGGCGCCGAACGGCTCGTCCATGAGGATGAGCGACGGGCTGAACGACAGCGCGCGGGCGATCGCGACGCGCTGCTGCATGCCGCCGGAGAGCTGCCAGGGGTGGTGACCCTCGAACCCGGTCAGCTCCACGAGCTGGAGCAGCTCGCGCACGCGCTCCTCGCGGCGGGCCTTGGCCCAGCCCATCATCTCGAGCGGGAGCGCGACGTTCTTGCGCACGGTGCGCCAGTCCATCAGCGTCGCCTCCTGGAACACCATCCCGTAGTCGCGGTCGAGCCGCGCCTGATGGGCGGTCTTGCCGCCGATCCACGCCTCCCCCCGGGAGGGCTCGATGAGGTCGCCGATGATGCGCAACAGCGTCGACTTGCCGCAGCCGGACGGGCCGATGAGCGAGACGAACTCGCCGGGCTGGATCTCGAGGTCGATGTCGGCGAGCGCGGTCACGCCGCCCTTGCCGAACAGCTTCGAGACGCCGTGGATGGAGACGGCGGCGGCGCGGGCGCTCACGCGACGTTCTCCGGCGCACGGCGGACGACGAGCTTCTCGACGAGCAGGACGGCGAGGAAGAAGACGATGCCGAGCGCGGCGGCGACGATGTTCGTCGCCCACAGCGCCGACGGGTCGAGTGAGTAGTACTGGTTGAACGTCAGGATCGCACCTCCCAGGCCCTCCTGGATCGACGACGGGAGCTCGCCGATGATCGCACCCACGACGCTCGCCGTCGCGGAGACCTTCAGCGCCGAGAACAGGTAGGGCAGCGCCGACGGGAACTTGACGCGCCACAGCGTCGCCCATCCGGAGGCCGCGTACGAGCGCATCAGCTCGAGCTTCCGCGGGTCGGCCGCGTCGAGCCCACGCAGGGTGTTGATCGCCACCGGGAAGAACGTCAGGAAGGCCGCGATGACGGCGACGGGCACCCACACGGGCAGGCCCCTGCCGCCGAGCCAGATCACGACCATCGGCGCGATGGCGAGGATCGGCACCGTCTGCGAGCCGACGACGTAGGGAAGGAAGCCGCGCCGCAACAGGTTCGAGAAGTGGAAGACGACGCCGATCGCAAAGCCGACGACGGCGCCGAGCGTAAAGCCCACGAGCGCCTCCTTGGCGGTGAACGCCGCCTTCTCGAGCAGCACTCGCAGGAGCCACGGCTGATCACTCGCAGCCGGCTGCCAGAGCCTGCTCACGATCGTGTGCAGCGGCGGCATCGTGAGGTCGTCGACGACGAACGGCCACGTCCAGCCGGTCGTCATCCAGAGCCAGCGGTAGCCCGTGTACAGGCCCCACAGGCCGCCGAGCACGGCCGCGGTGATCCCGAGTCGCGTGAGGATCCTTCGCGCCATGCGTATTCCCTACCACGCCTGCGGCGGCATTGGTAGCGGGAGCCGTTCAGTCGAGAGCGAGCGCAGTACAGTGGTTAGGGTACGGCCATGGCACTCGAACCCGCACGCGTCGTCTCCCGGCTGCGCGAGCTGCAGCAGCTGACCGGGGACGAGAACGGTGCCCAGCGCGTGGCCTGGACCGACACCTGGAGCGCCGCCAGAGCCTGGCTCGCGGGCCTGCTGCGGGATCTGCCGCTCGAGGTCGAACGCGACGAGGCGGGCAACGACTGGTACACGCTGCGCGGCCTCTCCGAGCGCGCGGTGCTGATCGGCGGGCACATGGACTCGGTGCCGAACGGCGGCTGGCTCGACGGCTGCCTCAACGTCCTCGCGGGCGCGGAGGTGCTCCGGCGCATCGCGGGCGAGGGCACGCCTCCCGTCACCGTCCGGCTCGTCGACTGGGCCGACGAAGAGGGGGCGCGCTTCGGGCGCTCGCTGTTCGGCTCGTCGGCGGCGGCCGGGTCGATGCGCGACCAGGACGAGCTGCGGCTGCTCGAGGACCGCGACGGCGTCGGGCTGCCGGAGGCCGTGGGAGCGTTCGGGGTCGACCTCGATCGCGCGCTCGAGGCGCGGCGCCGGCTGGAAGGGGCCGCCGCCTACCTCGAGCTGCACATCGAGCAGGGCCCGGTGCTCGAGTCGATGGGGCTCCCGCTCGGCGCGGTGCTCGGCACCTTCGGCGTCGAGCGCTGGCGCATCACGTGGACGGGGCAGGCCGCCCACGCCGGCTCGACGCCGATGGACAGGCGCCGTGACGCGCTCGCGGGCTCAGCCAAGCTGGCGCTCGAGATCCGTGACATCGCAGCGCGCGTCGGCGACGGCGCCGTCTGCACCTGCGGCGGCGTCGTCTGCAAGCCGGGCATCGTCACCTCGGTCGTGGAGACCGCCGAGCAGCTCCTCGACCAGCGCCACCTCGACGCCGCGAGTCTCGCCGAGCTGCTGCGCCAGGCCCGGGAGGCGAGCGAGCGCTTCGCGGCCGAGGAGAACATCGACGTCGCCTGGGAGCGGATCTGGAACATCGAGCCGATCCCGTTCGACGAGACCCTGGTCGGCTTCTGCGACGAGGCGATCCGCGACGTCGCGGGCGTCTCGCACCGGCTCCCGTCGGGGCCGCTGCACGACGCGGCCGAGATCGCCCGGGCCGGTATCCCGACGGTGATGATGTTCGCGCAGAGCCTCCGTGGTCTCTCGCACACGAAGCTCGAGGACACGCGCGAGGAGCACATCGAGATGTCGGTGGTCGCACTCGACCGGCTCGCGGACAAGACGATCGCCTGGGTCGCTGAGCAGTAGCGCCGCCCGGGTCGCCGTCGCCGCCGTCGCGCTGGGCGCGGGCACGACCTGGAACATGTCGAGCGTCGGGGCGATCGCCGACCCGACGGCCGCCGCGTACGGTGTCAGCCTCCCGTTCGTCGGGCTCTTCACGACGGCGCTCGTCCTCACGCACTTCCTCGTTCAGCTTCCGGCCGGGCGCGGCGCCGACCGCTTCGGCGCGCTCCGCATCGGGCTCCTCGCGGCGGGGCTGTGCGCCGCCGGAAACGCGCTCGCGCTCACCGCCCCCTCACCGGCGATCGCTCTCGCGGGACGCGCGCTCACCGGGCTCGGCAGCGGCGCGGGCTTCGTCGCCGGCGCGGACGCGATGCGGGCTGCCGGGCTGTCCGCGGTCTGGCAGGGCACCTACGGCGCCTCGACGATGGCCGGCGGCGGCCTCGCCGTCGCGATCGTCCCGCAGATCGCCGGGCCGCTCGGCTGGCGCGCGCCGTACTGGAGCGGCCTCGCGATCGCCGCCGCGATCGCCGCCGTCGTGCTCGCCGCACCGACCGTGCGGGCGGTCGGGCATCGTGGAGCAGCCGTCGTCGCGGATCGCCGCTTGATCCCGCTCGGGATCATCCACGCGGCCACCTTCGGCGGGAGCTACCTGGCCGCGAGCTGGGTGGTGCCGCTGCTCGAGCGACAGCAGATCGACCGGCGCGACGCCGCCCTCGCCGGCGCGCTCGTCCTGCTCGGCGGCATCGTCACACGCACCCTCGGCGGAGTGGTCGCCGTTCGCGCTCCGCATCGCGCGCGCCTCGCCGTCGCGCTGTCGCTCGCCGCCGGGGCGGCAGCGGGCCTGCTGCTGGCGCTCCCGCTCGGCCTCGCCACCGCCGCCGCCGCGACGCTGCTCGCGGGGCTCTCCGCGGGACTCCCGTTCGCGCTCCTCTTCGGGGCAGCACAGCGCCTGCGGCCGGATGCGCCCGCTGCGGCGCTCGCGTTCGTCAACTCCTGGGCCGTCCTGCTGCTCCTCGTCGGCACCCCGCTCGCGGGGCTCGCGTTCTCCCTGCCGGGGGAGGGGCGGATCGCCTTCGCCGCCGTCGGCGCGCTTTCGCTCGTCGCGCTCGTGCCTCTACGACGGGCCGCTCTCTAGAACGCGCGAACGAGGCGACATTCGTCGGCGATGTGGGGTTCCCTGGCAGCGCCCGCCGCGGAGGCGGATAATCGAGGCTTCCACGAGAGACAGCAAGGAGAACCCATGGCCCTCAGCTTCGGCGTCACCGTTCTGCCCGATCCGCCCTACACGCGACTCGTCGAGCTGATGAAGCTCGGGGAGGACAACGGCTTCGAGCACGGGTGGACGTACGACTCGCACGTGCTCTGGCAGGAGTCGTTCCCCCTCCTCGCCCTCGCGATCCAGGCGACGTCGCGGATGAAGTTCGGGCACCTCGTGACGAACCCCGGCACGCGTGAGCCGACCGTGCTCGCGAGCCTGTACGCGACACTGCACGACATCTCGGACGGCCGCATGGTGATGGGGATCGGCCGCGGCGACTCGGCGCGCCGCTACATCGGCCAGCCGCCGGTGCGGGTGGCGCAGTTCGAGAACGCGCTCCGCATGATCAAGCCGTTCATGAACGGCGAAGAGGTGCACTGGAACGACAAGGACCTCCAGCTCAAGTGGGTGCGGCCCGAGCTACCGCGGATCCCGATGTGGGTCGCCGGCTACGGCCCGAAGGCCCTCGCCGTCGCCGGCCGCGTGGGCGACGGCGTCATCATCCAGCTCGCCGACCCGGAGATCATCCAGTGGATCATGGGGACGGCGCGGAAGGCGGCCGAGGAGGCCGGGCGCGACCCGGCGGAGCTCAAGTGCATCGTCTGCGCGCCGAGCCACATCTCGGACGACATCGCCGACGCGCGCGAGCAGACGCGCTGGTTTCCCGCCATGGTGTCGAATCACGTCAAGGACCTGATCGAGCGCTACGGCAGCGACGGCTCCGTCGTACCGCAGGCGCTCACCGACTACGTGCAGGCGCGCACGTTCTACGACTACAACGACCACTCGCGCGTCGGCGCCGCGCACGGCGCGTTCGTCACCGACGAGATCTGCGACCGCTTCTCCGTGCTCGGCAGCGTCGAGCAGGCGACGGCGAAGCTGCGGGAGCTGGAGTCGATCGGCGTCGACCACTTCAGCGTCTACTTGATGACGCACGGCCAGGAGGCAACGCTCACCGCCTACGGCGAGCACATCATCCCGCAGTTCGCGGGAGCGACGGCCTGAGCGGGCTCGCCCACGAGCAGATCGAGGCCTGGCGTTCCGTCGCGGCGGGGTGGGAGCGTCGGCGCGCCCTCTTCTGGGAGGCGACCCGCCCCGTCTCCGAGCGCATGGTCGAGCTGGTGGATCTGCGGCCCGGCGACCGCGTGCTCGAGCTCGCGGCCGGTCCGGGGGACACCGGCTTCCTCGCCGCCGCGCGCATCGGCGCCGCCGGGCTGCTGCTGTGCACGGACGTGGCGCCGGAGATGGTCGCTGCCGCTCGCCGCCGTGGCGAGGAGCTCGCGCTCGCGAACGTCGAATACCGGGTGGTCGACGCTGCTGCGGTCGACCTGCCCGACTCGTCGGTCGACGACGTGCTCTGCCGCTTCGGCGTCATGCTCGTCCCCGACTGCGACGCGGCGGCACGGGAGATCGGCCGCGTGCTCCGGCCCGGGCGGAACGCCGCTGTCGCGGTCTGGGCCGAGCCCGAGCACAACGACTGGATGACCGCGGCGGGGCGGGCCTGCCTCGCTCTGGGCCTGGTCGAGAGGCCCGAGCCGGATGCGCCCGGCCCGTTCGGGCTCGCCGATCCCGCGCGGCTGCGGGCGGTGCTCGAGGGCGGCGGGCTCGACCTCGTGTCGCTCGACGACGTCGAGATCGCGTGGCACGCCGCGTCGCTCGACGAATGGTGGGCGGTGGCGCTCGACACCTCGCGCATGCTCGCGCAGGCGGTCGCCTCGGCGACACCGGCGCAGGTCGCAGCGATTCGCGCGGGGGCCGCGGAACGGCTGCGCACCTACGTCCGCGAGGACGGATCCGTCGTCGTGCCGGGACGCGCGCGGGTGGCGCTCGCGCACCGGCCCGCGTGAGAGTCGGTCAGAGGATCGTCTTGCCGAGCGCGCTCGCGACGAGCTCGACGGCTGTCAGCGCGGTCGTGTTCTCGCGGTCGAGGATCGGATTCGCCTCGACGACCTCCAACGACCCGAGCAGCTCCGACTCGGCGATCAGCTCGCAGGCGAGGTGGGCCTCGCGGTAGGTGAGGCCGCCTCGCACGGGCGTCCCGACGCCCGGTGCCACCTCGGGGTCGAGCGAGTCGAGATCGAGCGAGGCGTGGACGAAGCCGGGGCCGGCGACATGGTCGAGGGCCTCGCGCACGGCCCGCTCGATCCCGATCCGGTCGATGTCGCTCATCGTGAACACCCTGATGTCGGCATCGCGCAGGTAGGCGCGCTCCGCGGGGTCGAGAGAGCGGATGCCGACGAGGGCGACGCGGGACGGCGTCACGGCCGGAAGCGCGAGCCCGTCGTGACGGAACCACTCCGGCGCGCGGCCGAGGGCGGCGGCGAGGGGCATTCCGTGCACGTTGCCGGACGGGCTCGTCTCCGGCGTGTTCAGATCGCCGTGCGCGTCGATCCAGATCACGCCGCCCGGCTGCCCCGCGGCCGCCGCGAGCCCCGCGAGCGTTCCGAGCGCGATCGCGTGGTCGCCGCCGAGGACGAGCGGGCGGGCGCCTTCACGGACAGCGCCCTCGACGAGAGCCGCGAGGGCCGCGCATGCGTCGAGTATCTCGGGGAGGTAGCGCGCACGCGCGTCGCGGACGGTGAGCGCCTCCGGCTCGGGCGCGGCGACGTTGCCGCGCTCGGTGACCGCGTAGCCGATCTCCGCCAGCCGCTCCTCCAGGCCCGCATAGCGTATCGCCGACGGCCCCATGTCGACGCCGCGGCGGGTCTGGCCGAGATCGAGCGGGGCGCCGATGATCGAGACGGCCTTCGCGTGCTCGCTGCTCACGGGGCAGGAGCCTACCGTGCGCGGTCTCGAACGCCCGCGTGAGGGTACACTGCGGGCCGCGGCGAGGTAGCTCAGCTGGTAGAGCACACGGCTGAAAACCGTGGTGTCGCCGGTTCAAGTCCGGCCCTCGCCATGCTTGCCGGTGCAACATGCGGAATCCCCGCTCGGGGATTCCGCATTCGCGAAGATCCCTGAGGAGCCTGCCGGCGAGCCCGGGAGCAACCGGTTCGCGAGCCGTCCGGCATGATCGGTTCCGTCGGCCGCGGTGCGTCCCGCAGCCACGGCCGTTCTCTGGCCCACACGAGCGGAGAGACGTCGTGACCGGAATGACCGCGCCGCCGACGTCTCTCGTTCCGATCGACACTAGCGCATGTCGGCGCCGGCGCCAAGCAGACGCACGACGGGGTCAGACGGGGCGGATGCGCAGCGACTGCCCGACGGCCGCGTGTAGCATCCGGGCCGCGTTGCCGTTCGAGATCGCGACCGACATGTTCCGGTAGCTGTCCTCGTACAGGATGACGTCGCCGGAGCGTGCGTCCGCGAACGTCCGCGCCACGACCGCGTAGCAGCGCGCGCCGGCCACTTCCAGCTCGACGCGCGTGCCGGGCACGATGCCGATGCGGTCGAGATCGTCGCGCGTCAGGTTGAGCGCGATGTTGCCGAAGCTGTCGACGTAGAGGGCCGTCGCGCCGACGACGGCGTCGTCGAAGGACGGCTCGGGCAGGTCGAGCCGGACGAGGGCGGCTGGGTCGATCGGCGGCCCGAACTCGGCGAGGGGGACGCCGGCGGCTAGATGCGCGGCGGCAGGAGCGAACAGGTCACGGCCGTGGAACGTGCGCGAGATCGACTCGAGCGCGTAGGCGGGGTTCGCGAGCTCGCGCGCCTCGACGATGCCCGCCTGCTCGGCTGCCGGGATGAGCAGGCCGTTGTCCGGCCCCACGTAGAGGCGCCCGCCCGCGTCCTCGAGCGCGAGCGCCCGCCGGTGCCCGCCGACTCCCGGGTCGACGACGGCGAGATGGACGCCGATCGGCATGTAGGGCAGGGTGTTGGCGAGCACGAGCGCGCCTTGCAGGACCGCCTGCGGCGGAATGCCGTGCGTGATGTCGATGATCTCGGCCTCTGGCGCGATGCGCTTGATGACTCCGTGACAGGTGCCGACGAAGTCGTCTTGCAGGCCGAAGTCGGTCAGGAACGCGATGAACACCGGCCGAGTCTAGAGCGCGACCGCGCGGAGGACGGCGGCGACGAGCCCGTCGACGTCGTGCGTACCAGCCTCGGCGACGATCTCGACTCCAGCTTCGCGCCCGGCGCGGCTCGTCTCGGGGCCGATCGAGACGGCGGGAATGCCCGTGGTGAGCGCGCCGAACGCGCGTGCGGCCGACGCCGACGCCAGCAGGCAGAGGTCGCCCGAGGGTGCGGCGGCGGGCCGCAGCTCGCGGGTGCGGTAGAGCGGCACGAAGTCGGCGTCGAGCTCGGCGACGAGCAGCGGACGGGCGCCCTCGGCGGCGGCCACGAGGACGCGGCCGGCCGGGCGCGGCAGCTCCGCGAGCAGGCCTTCCTGCGTCGAGACGCGGGCGACGAGGTCGGCGCCGCCGAGCGCGTCGGCGGTGGCGCGGCCGATCGCGGCGATACGCGGCAACGTCCCGCGGGCACGGCGCAGGAGCTCCCGGGCGCCGTTCGGGCTCGTCACGATGACCCAGTCGTAGCCCTCCACGTCGACCGGGTCGTCGCCGAGCGGCTCGATCTCGAGCAGCGGGCAGTGGACGACCTCGTGGCCGAGCGCCTCGAGCCGCGCGACGAGCTCCGCCTCCTGGCCGCGGGGACGTGTGACGATCAGCTTCATCCGACGAAGGCGGCGAGCTCCGCGGCGAGGGACACCGGGTCGTCGCCGCTGCGCCGCTCGACCCAGGCTCCGTTCTCGTCTGCGACGAGCGCCGTCAACGTGACGCCGTCGTGGTGGGCGGCAACCGGCGCGAGGCAGCCGCCGCCGAGGAGCGCGACGCAACGGCGTTCGAGCTCGACCCGGCGGCGCGTCTCGGGGTCGTCGGCGTCGGCGACGAGATGCTCCTCCCCGGCGCGCACCTGGAGCGCCAGCGCTCCCTGCCCGGCCTCGGGCAGCATCAGCGACGGATCGAGCCGCAGGCCGATCTCGCCATCGAGCCCCAGGCGGTCGAGGCCGCACGCCGCGAGCACGACGGCGTCGAGCCCGCGCTCGCCGCGCTTGCGCAACCGCGTGTCGATGTTCCCACGCAGGGGCTCGATCGAGAGTGCCGGCTCGAGGGCGAGCAGCTGCGCGCGGCGCCGCACCGAAGCCGTGCCGATGCGCATCCCGGGCCGAAGCTCGGTCGCCCCGCACAGCGCGTCGCGGGCGTCCTCGCGCCGGGTGTAGGCGCCGACGACGAGGCCCTCGGCGTCGCTGGAGGTCATGTCCTTCGCGGAGTGCACGGCGACGTCGATGCGCCCCCCCAGCAGCGCCTCCTCGAGCTCCTTGACGAACACGCCGCGCGAGCCGATCTCGCCGAACGGGCGCGTGCGGTCGCGATCTCCGGCGGTGGTGATGGGCACGAGCGCGATCTCGATCCCCGACCGGCGCAGTGCCTCTGCGGCACGCTCGGCCTGGGTGAGCGCGAGCCTACTGCCGCGGGAACCGACGCGCAGCAGCACAGCAGCGGCGGAAGGGAGCGGTGTGCGTCTCGCCGCAGAGCCGGCGACCCCGTGGGCGGATGCGCACGAAGGCGGTCGGAGCCTGGAGCGGCAACGGCCGCCCGACGAGCAGCGGGCTCATCACGGCTTCCGCTCCTCTTCCTCCAGCCCGAACAGGTGCCGCACGACATCAGCATAGACGAGGCCGTCGGCGGCGGCGGCCGCCTCCTTCATGCGCACGGTCGGCATGTGCAAGAGCTTCGCCACGATCTGGGAGGTGACGGACTCCACGAGCTTGCGCTCGCTCTCGGGCAGGCGGCCGAGCCTGCCCTCGGCCTTCGCGAGCTCAGCGGCGCGAATCTCCTCCGCACGGGCACGCAACGAGGCGATCGCCGGGACGACGCTGAGCGACGCCTGCCACTCGCGGAAGCGCTCCGCCTCGGCGGCGACCAGCCGCTCGGCGCGGACGGCCTCCGAACGGCGGCCGGCGAGCGACGCCTCGACGACGGCCTGCAGATCGTCGATGTCGTACACGAAGCAGCCGTCCGCGCCCGCGAGCGCCGGGTCGACGTCGCGAGGGACGGCAAGGTCGACGAACAGCAGCGGCCGGCCGCGGCGGGCGCGCACCGTGGGGCCGAAGGTCTCCCCGTCGAGCACGAACCCCTGCGCACTGGTCGAGGTCACGACGACATCCGCCTCACCGAGCAACTCGGCCACGCCGTCGAGGCCGACGGCGCGCGCGCCCACCCGCTCGGCAAGATCGCCGCCGTGCTCGAGCGTGCGGTTGGCGACGGCCGCGATCGTGGCGCCGCGGGAGCGAAGGTTGCGGGCGGTCAGCTCGCTCATCTTGCCGGCGCCGACGAGCACCACCTTCCGTCCCCCCAGCTCACCGAACACCTGCTGTGCAAGCGCCGCGCCGGCGGCGGGCACGGACGCGGGGCTCTCGCCGATCGCCGTCTCGACGCGGGCGCGCCGGCCCGCATGCAGCGCCTGGCGGAAGAGGCGGTCGAGCAGCGGCCCCGTGGCGCCCGACTCGAACGCCCCGCGCACCTGCCCGAGGATCTCGCCCTCCCCGGGCACGAGCGAGTCGAGCCCGGCAGCGACGCGGAACAGGTGCAGGGCAGCGCTGTCGTCGCCGAGGCGATAGATGACTGCGGAGAGCGCATCCCGCTCCTCGCCGGCGAGCGCGAGCAGCGCAGCGGCCGCGCGCTCGTCGAGCCGCGCCTGCTGCTCGCTTGCCAGGTAGATCTCGGTGCGGTTGCAGGTCGACAGCACGACGACCTCGCAACCGTCCGCGAGCTCGCGGGCAAGCGCGGCGGCGGCGGCGCCGTCGATCGCGACGCGCTCGCGCAGCTCGACGGGCGCCTGGTGGTGAGAGACGCCGACGAGCGAGAGCTTCACGACGCGAAGTGGGTCAGGGGCAGGACGACGGCGACGAGGGCGAAGCCCGCGAGCAGGAGCGATGCGAACCGGCGGCCGCGCAGACCAGCCTCCCGGCGCAGCACGAGACCGGTGGCGTAGACGGCCCAGATACCGAGGGTGACGGCCATCGCGGCGTCGAAGTCGCCGCGCTCGAAGCTCGTGAGACCGACCACGATGCCGACGGTCAGCAGCGCGAGCGCCGCGGCGGTGGTTCTGGCCGCGAGACGGTCGAGCGAGTCGAGCGGCGGCACGCGCAACCGCAGCAGGCCCGAGTCCCGGCGCTTGAGGCGGCGCTCCTCCCAGCGGTAGAGGCCGGCCATGCCTGCCGCGAGCGTGAAGCCGGCGAAGCCGGCAAGCATGAGCCCGGCGTGCAGCGCGAGCAGGCCGCCCGGCTCGTCGCGGCTCGCGACGCTCGTTCCTCCGCCCGCCCAGGCGGCGGCCAGCAGCGCTGCAGCGAGCGGCATCACGGTGAGACCGAGCAGCCGGTAGCGCGGCCGGCAGCCCCAGATCAGGTACGTGCTGACGACGAGCCAGACGAACAGGTTGAGCGCGCCCGCCCACGTCCCCCACGGGAAGCCGGTGCTGTCGAGCGCCTGCGCCACGAGAAGCGCCGTCTGCGCCAGCCAGCCCACGCGCACGCCCCAGATGCCGAGCCGGCCTGCGACGCCCGGCCCTCGGAGCACGCCGGCGTACGCGAACGCGGCCTCTCCGTAGGCGATCAGCGCGGGCCAGACGAGCAGCTCAGCCATCGTCCCGGCGCCCGCGTGCCAGCTCCGCGAGCTCCGCGGTCTCGCGCTCGAGCCGCGCCAGCTTGGTCGCGATGATCGCCGCCCAGACGAGGACGAACACGAACACGACGCCGTAGGCGAGCGCCACGTACTGCACCTGGCTCATGTCAACGCCTCGCGCAGCTCGCGCAGGTGCGCGTCCGTGCGCTTGCCGGCGAGCTCGACGCGGTACATCGCATAGGCGAGCCAGCTGATGGCCAGCCAGCTGACGAGGAAGGCGGCGAACATCGTGCCGGTCATCTGCGGCCCGGCGCGGGTGAAGACCGTCGGGTGGATGAAGTCGCTTGCAAGCCGGATCGCGAGGAAGCTGACCGGGATCAAGGCGACGCCGAAGAGCGCGTAGACGGCCGAGATGCGCTCGCGCCTCGCCCCCTCCTCGACCGAGAAGCGGAGCATGAAGTAGGCGCAGTAGAAGAGGAAGAGAACGAGGAAGAGGACGAGCTGGTTCGAGCCCCAGCTCCACCACACGCCCCATGACGCCTTCGCCCAGATCGAGCCGGTGATGAGCGTGAGAGCGCCGAAGATCGTGCCCTGGTGGACGGCGGTGTAGCTCTCGAGATCGCGCCGCTCGCCGCCGACCCAGAGGAGCCGCAGCGCCTTCCAGGCGCCGAGTCCGAAGCAGCCGTAGGCGGTGAGGGCGATCGGGACGTGGAAGTAGAAGATCTTCTGGGAGATCCCCTGGTCAGCGTCCTCGGGCGCGACGAGGAACGCCATCACGACGGCTAGCCCGACGAGGGCGGCGGCGGTGAAGGCGAAGAAGGGGAGGTTATTCCGTGACGACATACTCGAAGGTGGCCCAGGAAAGTATCGCGAAGACGGCGTCGTAGAGTCCGAGAAAGGAGAGATACGTCGCCCCGTCGGGCGAGATTCCGGCTCCGACGCCGCCCACGACGAGGGGGATCGACAGCGGCAGGAAGAGCAGCGGCAGGATGACCTCACGTCCCCGGCTCGCCGCAGCCATCGCGGCGAGGAGCGACCCGACGGCGCAGATGCCGACACTCGCCAGCGCCACGCCGGCGATCGCGACGAGGTCGAGCGGCGCGAAGAAGAGCGCGAACGCCGGCAGCGCGACGATCTCGGCGGCCGCGAGGAAGACGAGCGTGGCGAGGGTCTTGCCGAGCCAGATGGCGCTGCGGTCGCAGGGTGCGAGCACGAGGCCGTCGAGCGCGCCGCCGTCGCGCTCCGGCGCCCAGGCGCGGCCGAGGCCGAGGAGCGCGGTGAACACGATCGCGACCCAGAGCAGCCCGTACGCGGCCCCCGCGCCCGTGCCGGCGGGCAGGGCGAAGTGGAACACGGCGAGCGTGGAGACGACGAAGAGCAGCATCGCCGGGAGTGTGTCGCGCGCGCGCAGCTCGAGCTTCAGATCCTTGCGCGCGAGCGCGACGACGTCGGCTGCGTAGCCCGTCACGCGAGCACCAGGCGCTCGCCGGCGAGCGCGGCGACACGGCCGGGGTCGTGGGTCGAGAGCAGCACCGTGCGGGCGCCGGCGATCGCCTCGAGCTCGCGATCCAGCAGCGCCGCCCCCTCCTCGTCGAGCGCCGTGAACGGCTCGTCGAGAACGAGCAGCGCCGGCTCGTGCAGCAGGGTGCGGCAGAGAGCGAGGCGCTGCGTCATGCCGCGGGAGTAGGTCGAGACGCGGTCGCCGCGGACATCCCACAGCCCGAAGCGCTCGAGCAGCATCCCGATCCGCTCGCGACGCTCCGGCACGCGGTAGAGCCGGCCGAAGAGATCGAGGTTCTCCATCGCCGTCAGCTCCCGGTAGAGCAGCGGCTCGTGGCCGAGGTAGCCGACGTCGGCGCGCTCCACGCCGACGCGCAGCGTGCCCTTCGTCGGCGCCGCAAGACCTGCGACGAGCCGCAGCAGCGTCGTCTTGCCCGAGCCGTTCGGCCCGGTCACGAGCAGGAAGCCGTTCCGCGGGAGCACGAACGAGATGCCGCGCAGAACGCGCTTGCGGCCGTATCGCTTCTCGAGGCCCTCTGCCGAGATCACCCGCGCCACGCCTCCGCTGCCGTCGCCGTTCTCCTGCCGCCGCATGCGACAGGCCGCTGCATCATGCGCACAACCACCCCCAGGGGCACCCCCGGTGCCCTGATGTCACGGTAGCGGCGAATCCGTGCCCTGTGTGTGCCGAGTGCGTGCCGAAAGTGCGCCGGCCGCCCGGCCGCCCCCGCGCTCGCGAGAACACCCGCTGCGCTCAGAGCAGGGTGTCGAGGGCGACGAAGGCGAGGAAGACGACGCTGATAGCGCCGTTGACCGTGAAGAAGGCGGCGTCGAGCCGGCGCAGGTCGCCGGGCCGCACGAGCGCATGCTCGTAGAGCAGGAGCACGGCCGCCGCGGCGACGCCGAGCCAGTAGAGGATGCCCCGCTCGAGGCCGACGCCGACGGCCGCGAGCATCCCCACGGCGGCGAGGTGGAACAGCCGGGCGCCGGCGAACACCCCGCGCTCGCCGAAGCGCGTCGCCCACGAGTGCAAGCCCGCGTCGCGGTCGTGGTCGATGTCGAAGAGGGCGTAGAAGAGATCGAAGCCTGCCACCCACAGCCCCTGGGCGAGGAACAGCGCCCACGCTTCCCAGGGTGCGGTGCCGGTGACCGCGAGCCAGGCGCCGACCGGGGCGAGGCCCGTGCAGGCTCCGAGCCAGAGGTGACAGAGCCACGTGACGCGCTTCAGGTACGGGTAGACGACGAAGAGCAGCACCGGGATCGGCCACAGCCAGCGCACGACGGGATCGAGCTGCAGCACGGCGGCGAGGTAGAGCGCGAGCGCTGCGCCGCAGAGCACCCACACCTGACGCCGCGACAGCGCACCCGACGGGATCTCCCGCGCTGCCGTGCGCGGGTTGCGCGCGTCGATCTCGGCGTCGACGAGGCGGTTCAGGCCCATCGCCAGCGTCCTCGCACCCACCATCGCCACGGTCACCCACAACAGGTCGCCGAAACCGGGGAATCCGTCCGCGCCGAGCAAAGCGCCGACGTACGCGAACGGCAGCGCGAACACCGTGTGCTCGATGCGCACGAGCGAGGCGAAGCGACGGGGAAGCGAGGCCGCGGCGCTGCTCACGTCTGCCGGTGCCGCGATTCCTGGTCGCCGGCGGCGAGTTCGAGGCCGTGCGCCAGCGCGGGGCGCAGCACCTCGTAGCCGTCACGGCAACCACCGGGCGACCCCGGCAAGTTGACGACGAGTGTCGCGCCGAGCAGACCCGCGATGCCGCGCGAAAGGAGCGCGTGCGGTGTCTTCTCGCGCGCGTCGGCGCGGATGGCCTCTGCGACTCCGGGCGCCTCCCGCTCGATCACGGCGCGGGTCGCCTCGGGCGTGACGTCGCGGGGCGTGAAGCCCGTGCCGCCCGTCGTCAGCACGAGCGCGCTGCCCGTGGCGAGCTCTGCGATCGCCGCCGCGATCTCGTCGCGCTCGTCGGCGACGAGTCTGCGCACGACCTCGAACCCGTCCGCGCGCAGGAGCTCGGCGAGGAGGTCGCCGCTGCGATCCTCGCGCGTGCCTGCGCGGACGCCGTCCGACACGGTCAGGACGGCGGCGCGCACACGACCTCCTTCGTCTTCTCGACGAGTGTCACGTCCGTGATCGACATCTCCTTGTCCACCGCCTTCGCCATGTCGTACACCGTCAACGCGGCCACGGATACCGCCATCAGCGCCTCCATCTCGACGCCGGTCCGCGCGGTCGTCTCCGCCACGGCTTCGACCTCGACGCCGCCGGCAACGACGGTCAGCCGCACGTCGACGACCGAGAGCGGCAGCGGATGGCACAGCGGAATCAGGTCGCTCGTGCGCTTGGCGGCCATGATGCCGGCGAGCTGCGCGGTCGTGAGGGCGTCGCCCTTGGGGAGGGCGCCGAGGCGCGCGGCCGTCGCCGGCGCCATCCGCACGGTTGCCCGCGCCACTGCGCGCCGACGTGAGAGCGGCTTCGCGCCGACGTCGACCATCCGCACGGCACCGCTCTCGTCGACGTGAGAGAGGTCGCTCATCGGCGCAACGCCCTCCTTCCGAGCGCGACGAGACCGTGACGGTGCGCGACGAGCGCGGCGGCCCGCCCGCGGACGCCGTCGCCGTAGAGAGCGCCGAGGGCGCCGCGGAAACCGTCGACGACCTCCTCTGAGTACGGGTACCACCATGGAGGCGTGAGCCGACCGCGATCGGCGTCGGTGTACTTGACCTGGGACATCTCGTAGAGGCCATGTTTGGAGTGGGTGCGGCCGTAGCCGGACTCCTTGCGGCCGCCCCACGGCGCCTGACATGCGCCGTACGAATAGGCATGGTCGTTCATCCAGACCGAGCCGGCCTCGAGCTGCTCGGCCACCCGCCGCCCGCGCTGCCGGTCGCGGGTCCACACGCTGGCGCCGAGTCCGAAGCGCGAGGCATTGGCCCGGCGAATGCCGTCCGACTCGTTCTCCATGCTGGCAACTATGACGACGGGCCCGAAGATCTCCTCGGCATGGACGCGAGCGTCCGCGGGCACCTCGGCGAGCACGGTCGGCTCGAGGAACCAGCCGGGCAGCCCCAGCGGCGGTCGCCCCCCGCCGCTGACGACTGCTGCGCCGCGCTCGACCGCGTCGGCGACGAGCTCCTCCACCCTGGCGCGCTGCATCTCGGTGACGAGCGGGCCCAGGTCGGTGCGCGGGTCGCTGCCGCGACCGATGCGGAGAGCGCGGGCGCGCTCACCGAGCCGGGCCACGAACGGCTCGTAGAGAGAGGCGTCCACGTAGATGCGCTCGACACCCGAGCACACCTGCCCGCAGTTGGAGAACGACGCCCACAGCGCGCCCTCCACCGCCCGCTCGAGGTCGGCGTCGTCGAGCACGAGCATCGGATCCTTGCCGCCGAGCTCCAGGGTGACGGGACAGAGTCGCTCGGCGGCCCGCCGCGCGACAGCGCGACCGGCATCGGACGAGCCGGTGAAGACGACCCGGTGGATCCCCCGTTGGCGGACGATCGCATCGCCGGCGGTCTCGCCCGGGCCCTGCACGATGCGCACGAGACCGGCGGGAGCCCCCGCCCGCCGAAACAGCTCTTCGACCCACGCCCCGGTCAACGGCGTCAGCTCGGACGGCTTGACGACCGCCGCGTTGCCGGCGGCCACGGCCGTCGCCGCCTGCGTCAGCGGCACCCCCAGGGGGAAGTTCCAGGCCGAGATGATGCCGATGACGCCCGCCGGCTCGTAGCGCAGCGACGCGCTCTTGTGGCGCACGTGGAGCTGCGGCATGGGGACGCGCTCGGGGCGCAACACCCTCCCGAGGTGCGACGCGAGCCATATGAGGTTGTCCAGACAGACGAACAGCTCGGAGGTGTACGCCTCCACGATCGGCTTTCCGGTCTCGGCGACGATCGTCTCCGCGATCTCCTCTCCGGCGTCGAGGAGCGCGCGCGCGACGCCACGCAACACGCGCGAGCGCTGCTCGAAGGGCTCCCGCGCCCATCGCTCCTGCGCCATGCGGGCCTCGGCCACGATCTCGCCGATCGCCTCCGGCTCCGTCGCGACGACGCGGCCGACCTCGCGCAGCGTCGCCGGGTCGACCGATACGAGCTCGCCCGCGGCGAAGAGAGGAGTCGCGCTCACGAGCGCATCGTACTGCGGGCATCGAGCGCGGCGACCTCCGCGGCGGCCCAGGCACGAGTGTCGTGTGCGCGCACCCGACGCCTGATGCCCTCGATCCGCCGCCGCCGCTCGGCGGGGGCGAGCGCAAGCGCCTGCTCGAGCGCATCGGCGGTGCCCGCGACGTCGGAGGGATCGACGGCGAGCGCCCAGCGGCCGATCTCCTCCCACGCGCCGGCCTCACGGGAGAGCACGAGCACGCCGTTGCGCGCGTTCACGAGCGGTGCCTCCATCGCCACGAGGTTGAGCCCGTCTCGCAGCGGGTTCACGAGCAACACGTCGTACTGGCGGTAGGCGGCTACAGAGCCCGGGAAGTCGTCACGGACGCGCAGGTCGATCGGAACCCAGCCCGCTCCACCGAACGACGCGTTGACCCTGCGCGCCTCGTGCTCGAGCGCCTCGCGGTAACGGACGTACTCGGGGATCGCCTGCCGCGACGGGTCGAGCAGGGCGAGCATGCCGATGCGCCCGTGCAGATCGGGCCGGCGGCCGAGCAGGTGCCCGAAGGCGGCGAAGCCGGCGACCGCGTTCTTCGACGGATCGGTGCGGTCGACGCGAAGGACGAGGATCTCGGGACGCGCGGCCACGAGATCCGCCTCGCGTTCCTTCACGGCGGCGCTGCCGGCGACGGCCTCCAGCCCGGACGCGTCCACCGCGACCGGGTTCACGTGCGAGCACGCGGCCGCCTCGTCTCCGCGGCCGAGCAGCACCGCGCAGCTCTCGACGAAGGCTCGCCGCCAGCGCTCGGTATGGAATCCCACGCTGTCGCACGCGAGAAGCCCTTCGTGCACGCGCACGGAAAGCGCACGGGGGAGCACCGACCACTCGCCCGGACCGGGCCACGGGATGTGCACGAAGTGCGCGAGGCGCGCCTCCGGGCGCTCTTCGCGCACCATGGCCGGAGCCTCGTAGAGGTGGTAGTCCTGGAACAGGACTCCCGCGTCGGGCGCCTGCTCCAGCTCCTGGAGCACGGCGGCGGCGAACGCGGCGTTCACGGTCGTGTAGCCGTCGCGCCACGCACCCGCGAGGTCGGCCTCCGGGTCGTGCTTGAGCCGCCACAGGCCGTGTTGCACGAACCACAGCGCGGGATTCGCCACGACCTCGTAGAAGAGCCTGTACGCCTCGAGGTCGTGGGCGACGAAGCGCAGCCGGTACGGGCTGCCGTCCTCGCCCTGCTGGTCGACGGATCCCGCGGCCGCGAGCGCGCGCTCGGCATCGGTCGTCGCGCTCGCGACCCACGTCACGGCGTGGTCGCGGATGAGCGGCCGCAGCGCGCTCACGAGGCCGCCTGCACCACGGCGCGTAGCGCGGTTGCCGTCGGCGTCGACGTCGACGCCGACCGGGGCGCGGTTCGAGACGACGAGCAGCGGGCGCACAGCCGGGAAGGCTACGCCGGCCGCTCGGCGAGCGTGACCTCGATCGTCTCGCGCCTCGTGCCCTGCCGCAGCACGACAAACGGCACCTTCTGCCCCGGGGAAAGCTCCAGGACGGCGCGGGACACGTCCCCTGCGCCGTCGATCCGCACGGAGCCGATGCGCACGATGAGATCGCCGCCCAGCGCCACGCGCAGCCCGTTGACGGTCTCGGAGCGGCTTCCGCCGCGGAGACCCGCCTTCGCCGCCGGCGTGCCCGGCTCGACCCTGGCGACGAGAGCGCCGCGTGCGGCGGCGAAGCCGAAGCGGCGCGCGAGACCCGGTGTCACGTCCTGCGTCGTGATCCCGACGTATGCGTACGAGACCCGTCCGAAGCGCTCGAGCTGCACGAGCGCGCGGCGCGCCACGTCGATCGGGATCGCGAACCCGACACCCTCCGCAGATCCGCTCGTCGAGCGGATCTGGGCGTTGATCCCGATCACGCGGCCGCGAGCGTCGAACAGGGGGCCGCCGGAGTTGCCGCGGTTGATCGGGGCATCGATCTGGATCGCGCCGACGACGCTGAAGCTCGAGGTAAGCGACTCGATCGTCCGGTCGGTGGCCGAGACCACCCCCACGGAAAGCGAGCTCTGCTCGTTGAACGGGCTGCCGATCGCTGCCACGGGCTCCCCGACGACGGCGGACGCCGAGTCCCCGAGCGGCACCGGGGCGAGAGCGTGGTCGGCCGGGTCGACACGGACGACGGCGACGTCGCTGAAGAGATCCCAGCCGACGATGCGCGCGGGAGCACGGTCCCGGTCCTTGAACTCGGCATACAGCCTCCGGGCTCCGACCACCTTCTGCCCCGCCGCGGCGGCGACGTTCGTGACGACATGCGCGTTCGTGAGAATCGTTCCGGCCGCGTCGACGACGAATCCCGATCCCTGTGACTGGCCGTCCGCGCCGAGATCGGCGTAGAGCGTGACGACGCCGGGCGCGCGCGCGGCGTAGATCGCGGCGGGATCGAAGCGGTTGCCGAGTGCCGGCACCGCCGCCGGGCGAAGCTCGGTCGTCACCGCTGCGCCCGGCACGACGACGGTCCGCGTCTCGCCGCTCGTGAGGCCGGTCGCAGCGCCGAGCACGAGCGCGGTGATACCGCCGAGCAGCGCGGCGACCACGGCGACGATCGCTGGCGGAGCCGGGCGCACCGCCGCACTCTAGCCTGGGCCGCCGGGCGTCACAGCGCGGACGTCGTGGGCGGCAGGCGGAAGCACGCGAACGCGCGGCGACGTTTTCACGTGGAAACGCTTTCACGTGGAGGAGGAGCGCGACAGCGAACGCCTCACTCGGCGGCGGGGGCGGTCGCGGCGGCGGCCGGCTCGGCGGCGGGCAGCTCGAGCGTCAGCACCGTCCGCCCGGGTCGACTGTGGAGCACGACGCTGCCGCCCATGCGGTCGGCGAGCTCGCGCGCGATGGCCAGCCCGAGCCCGCTGCCGGACGCCTGCCCACCGTCGACGCGATAGAAGCGCTGGAAGACCCGTTCCTGGTGCTCGGCCGGGATCCCCGGGCCGTCGTCCTCGACCGCGAGGGCGACGCAGCCCCGGCGCCGTTCCGCGCGGATCACGACGCGCGTGCGGGCCGGCGTGTGATGGAGAGCGTTGCCCGCGAGGGCGCGGCCGATCTGCAGCACGCGCTCCTCGTCGCCCCAGGCCGGCACTTCATCGTCCGCCACCACCTCGAGCACGTGGCCGGACGCGTCGGCGAGAGCGCCCAGCTCCTCCGCGAGCAGGCGGGCGGTCTCGGCCAGGTCGAGCTCCTCGCGCTCGACGCGCAGCCGGCCCGCGTCCATGCGCGAGAGGTCGAGCAAGTCGGTCGCGAGCTTCGTCAACCGCTCGACCTGACCCCGCGTCGTCGCCAGGAACTCGCGTCGCGTCTCCTCGTCGAGGTCCTCGTCGGCGAGCAGCTCGAGGAAGCCCGCAAGCGAGAACAGCGGCGTGCGCAGCTCGTGCGAGGCGTTTGCGACGAACTCCTTGCGGGCGCGGTCGAGCTGCGCGAGCTGGAGGCGCATGCGGTCGAACGACCGCGCGAGCTGCGCGAGCTCGTCGCTGCGGTCGTCGTAGACCGGCTCGTCGAACGCGCCCTCGGCGATGCGATCGGCAGCCTGCTGCAGCCGGCGGATTCGCCGCGCGTGCATCGCGGCCGCGACGAACCCGAGGCCGAACGCGATCGCGAGCGCGGCGGCGGTCGCGACGAGCAGCCGCCGCTCGACGAGCCGGACGGTCGCGAGCTGGTCCTCGAGCGATCCGGACAACAGCATCACGTCGCCCGTCGTGAGGAGCGGGAGCGCGACCTCGGCATACCAGCGGCCGTCGCGGCGCACGCGACCGCGCTGAAACCCCTCCTGCGCCGCCTTCACGGCGATGGGGTCGCTCGTGAGCTCCCGCGAGCCGACGCCGGATGAGTCGGCCAACCGCAGCAGCCTGACCGGCGGCCCGACGACGTTGAAGAGCACGACGCGGGCGTTCGAGACGAACGCCGCGACGTCGACGAAGTCGTCGGGGTTGAGCCTGCCGGCGGCGTCCTGTACCGCGTAGTTCGACGCGAGGATCTCCGCGTCCGACTGCTGCTGCTCGAGCTTCGCGTCGACGAGGCGCTGCTCCAGCGACGGCACCACGATCACGTACGCGGCGAGCAGCGCTCCGCCGACGATGAAGATGAGCGCCAGCGCCAGCCTGAGCCGGATGCCTCCCGGCAGGATCATCCGTCGCGAAAGCGGTAGCCGGCGCCGCGCACGGTGAGGATGAGCTCGGGCTCGCGCGGCTCGCGTTCGATCTTCTCCCGCAGGTGCCGCACATGGACGTCGATCGTGCGCG
Source organism: Gaiella occulta (assembly GCF_003351045.1). Lineage (GTDB taxonomy): Bacteria > Actinomycetota > Thermoleophilia > Gaiellales > Gaiellaceae > Gaiella > Gaiella occulta. The sequence continues at coordinate 127,016 of NZ_QQZY01000005.1, read as the reverse complement.
GCTCGCGATAGTCGGCGCCCCCACGGAGGCGCTCGAGCAGCTGGCGCCGTGAGAACACCACGCCCGGCGCAGAGGCCAGCAGCGCCAGCAGCTCGAACTCGACGAACGTGAGCTGGACGGGCTCGCCGCGCACCTCCACGGTGCGGCGCGGCAGGTCGATGACGACCTCTCCCCGGTCGATGACCTCCTCGCGCCGGGTCCCGAGGTGCGGAGTGGCCGCGCGCCGCAGGACGGCGCGCACACGGCTTCGGAACTCGCGGATGAGGAACGGCTTCGTGATGTAGTCGTCGGCGCCGAGCTCGAGTCCGAGGACCTTGTCGAGCTCGTCGTCGCGCGCCGTCAGCATGATGATCGGCACGGTGCTCTGCGCGCGCAGACGCCGGCACACCTCGAGTCCATCGACTTTAGGCAGCATGATGTCGAGGACGACGAGATCGACCGCCTCCTCGGCGAAGCGGCGGAGCGCCTCCTCGCCGTCGCGCGCCTGTACGACCCGGTATCCGTCCCGCTCGAGCGGGTAGGTCAGGAGCTTCTGGATCGAGTCCTCGTCGTCGACGAGGAGGATGGTCGAGGATTCGGGCATCGTCGCGTCCTTCGCGCGGGGCGCGCGTTTGCCTGCCGCTCGTACTATAGCCCGGTCGATGAAAGCCGCCCGGCCCCGTAGCTCCCGCAGGAGGCCGCGCCGCGGCTCCGTCGAGCGTCCCGTCAACACGCGCCTCGTACGCAGCGCGCTGCTCGTGCTCCTGCCGCCGCTGCTGCTGCTCGCGTTCACGATCGGCCGCCCGGGGCCGCTGCCCGCCCCGACGCTGCCGCCATCCTTCGACGGGGCCGCCGCGACGGCGCTCGCGACCGAGCTCGCGCGGGAGAACCCGAATCGGAAGCCCGGTACCGCGGGGGCCGCCGGCGCCGCCCGCTGGTTCGAGGAGAAGCTGGCGCTGTACGGGCTCCCGACGACGGAGGACACCTGGAAGGAGGCGATCCCGGGGCTGGGGCCCGTCGAGCTGCGCAACATCTTCGCGGTCGTCCGCGGCACGGCCGAGGACGCGATCGTCTTCGTCGCCCATCGCGACAACGACGGCGGCGGGCCGGGCGCGAACGACAACGCCTCGGGCACCGCGGCGCTCATCGAGCTGGCGCGGGGGTATGCCCGCCTCGGGACCGCCGCGTCCCGTCCGACCCCCCGACACACGCTCGTCTTCCTCTCCTCGGACGGCGGCGCGTACGGCGGCTTCGGCGCCGCGCGCTTCGCCCGCACGTCGACGTTCCGGGGCCGTGTGCTCGCCGTGGTCTCCCTCGACGGTCTCGCCGGCTCTGCGCGGCCACGGCTCGTCATCTCCGGCACAGCGCCGCGCTCACCCGCGCCCGCGCTCCTGCGCACCGCCGACGTGCGCATCACCGCCCAGCTCGGGCGCCCACCTGCACGGCCGGGCTGGCTCACGCAGCTCGTCGATCTCGCCGTGCCGTTCGGCTACGGCGAGCAGGCGCCGTTCCTCGGCCGGCGCATCTCGGCCGTGCGCATCGCAACCTCGGATGACACGGGCGCGACACCCGAAGGCGACGTGCCGGAGCGCCTCGACGCGGCGCGGTTCGGCCAGCTCGGCCGTGCCGTCGAAAGCCTGATCGCGTCCCTCGACGCCGGCATCGAGCTCGCCGGCGGCAGCGCCGGCTACCTCTACCTCGGTGACCGCGTCGTGCGCGGCTGGGCGATCGAGCTCGTGCTCCTCGCCGCGCTGCTCCCCTACCTCATCGGCACGGTCGACCTGCTTGCCCGCTGTCGACGGCGCCGCCTGCCGCTGCGCGATGCCTGGCGCGCCCAGCGTGCGCGCGCCGGCCTCTGGCTGTGGTTCGCCCTCCTCATCGGCATCGGGGCGCTCATCGGCGTCTTCCCGCGGGATTCCCCGATCCCACCGCCTCCGTCCAGCCCGGCCGTCGCGGAGTGGCCGGCGGTCGGGCTCGCCGTGCTCGGCGCGCTCGCAGCGGCGGGCTGGGGGCGGATGCGGCGCGGCCTCCGCGCCTCCGCGCCCGTGACGGCGGACGAGGTTCTCGCCGGCTACGCCGTCGCTCTCACGGCCCTCGCCGGCATCGCCCTGCTCACGGCGCTCGTAAGCCCGTACGGCCTCGTGTTCGTGCTCCCGTCGCTGTATGCCTGGCTCTGGCTGCCGCAGTGCGGGCACGGCCGTCGGCGAGGCGTGCTCTTCGGGCTGGGCCTCGCCGGGCCGGCACTCGCCCTGGCGGCGATCAGCGCCCAGCTCGGTCTCGGAGCGACGGCACCGCTCTACCTCACCGCGCTGCTGACGCTCGGGCTCGTGCCGTGGGCGACGACACTGGCGCTCTTCCTGTGGGCTGCGGTTGCGATGCAGCTCGGCTCGCTCGTGGTCAGAGGCGGCGGGCAGGCGCCTCAGAGCGGGAGGTAGCCGACCGTCGCTCCCACGGGGAGCTCTCCCTCTCCACGCGGAACCCGCACGAGTGCGTCTGCGGCCGCCGCGCGTACGATCATGTGCGACTCCTGGCCGCTCACGGGGGAGAGAGTCACCCCGGCCGCGCCCCACACGCTCCGGGCGCGCACGAAGTCGTCGCGCACGGCGTTGCGGCGCAGCGGCGCGGCAAGCAGGCCGGGCAGGAAGCGCCAGCCCGCGTCGGCGGCGCCCTGCAGCGCGCGCAACGCGGGAACGACGAAGAGCAGGCAGCCGACGAGCGAGGAGACGGGGTTCCCCGGCAGGCCGAAGACGAGGGTGTCGCCGCGCACGCCGAACGCGAGCGGCTTGCCGGGGCGCATGGCGATGCCCCAGAAGACCTCCTCGACGCCCAGTTCCGCCTCGACCTTGCGCACGAGGTCGTGCGGGCCGACGGAGACGCCTCCCGAGGTGACGAGCACGTCCGCTTCGAGACCGCGCGCGATCGCCTCCCGATGCTCGACCGCGTCGTCCGAGACGACGCCGACGCGATCGACGGCGGCCCCCGCCCGCGTGAGCGCCGCCTCGAGCATGACGCCGTTCGACTCGTAGATCTCGCCCTCCCGCAGCTCGTCCGGCGGCGTGCGCAGCTCCGTGCCGGTCACGAGCACGGCGACGCGGGGTACCCGCGCGCAACTCACGCGCGAGACGCCGCAGGCGGCAAGGGCGGCGATCCGGGTCGGTGTGAGCTCGAGGCCCGCAGCCAGCGCCACCTCGCCGCAGGCGATGTCGCCGCCGCGCCGGCGCACGTTGTCGCCGTACGAGACGTCCGGCACCTCGACGCTGTCGCCGCGGTCGACGGCGATCTCGAGCGGGACGACCGTGTCTGCCCCCTCCGGCACGACGCCTCCGGTGGAGATGCCCATCGCCTCACCCGGGGCGAGCGGGCGCTCCGCGGGTCGGCCGGCCGCGACCCGGCCGACGACGGCCAGCACGCCGGGAGCATCGGCCGCGCGCAGCGCGAAGCCGTCCATCGCGGAGCTCGGGAAGGGGGGCAGGTCGACGAGAGCGCGCGCGGGTTCGGCCAGCACGCGGTTCGCCGCGGCGGCGAGCTGCACCTGCTCGCTCGGCAGCACACGTACGCGGGAGACGATGCGCTCGAGCGCGTCCTCGGGCGTCAGCAGAGAGGACATGCTCCAACGCTACCGTGTCGGCGGCGAGCCCAGGGGGTACCCTCGCGGCGTGATCTCGGTCGTCGTCCCCGTGCACGACGAGGAGCGCAGCGCCGCGCTTCTCTACCAGGAGCTCGTCGCGGCGCTGCAGCCGGACGGCCGTCCGTGGGAGGCGGTGTTCGTCGACGACGGTTCCAGCGACGGCACCTTCGACGCGCTCACGCGGCTGCACGCCGCCCACGACAACGTGCGCGTGGTGCGCCTGCGACGGAACTTCGGCAAGGCCGCCGCCCTCGACGCCGGCTTCTCCGAGGCGAGCGGCGACGTCGTCGTCACGATCGACGGCGACCTCCAGGACGACCCGTCCGAGATCCCGCGGCTGCTCGCGAAGCTCGACGAGGGCTACGACCTCGTCTCGGGATGGAAGACGAAGCGCTGCGACCCGCTCTCGCGGCGGATCCCGTCGAAGATCTTCAACACGGTTGCCGGGAGAGTCTCCGGTCTGCGCTTGCACGACATGAACTGCGGGCTCAAGGCGTACCGCGCCGAGGTGCTGCGCGGCATGCGGCTGTACGGAGAGCTCCATCGCTACGTGCCCATCCTGGCGCACTACCGCGGCTACCGCATCGCCGAGCTGCCCGTCAACCACCGTCCACGCGAGCACGGCCGTTCGAACTACGGGGTCGAGCGCTACGTGCGCGGCTTCCTCGACCTCCTCACCGTCACCTTCATGGGGAGGTACCGCCATCGCCCGTTGCACCTCTTCGGCGGGCTCGGCCTGCTCTCGAGCCTGATCGGCTTCGTGATCCTCGTCTACCTGACGGCGATCAAGCTCGGCGGCTCGGCGATCGGGCAGCGCCCGCTGCTCACGCTCGGCGTGCTGCTCCTGGTCGTCGGCATCCAGCTGCTCTCGCTCGGGCTCATCTCCGAGCTCATCACGAGCCATCACGAGGAGCGCGTCGGCGACGGCGAGCGGGCCGAGCGGCTCATCGACGAGGTCCTCCGTTGACGAGCGCCTGACAGAGCCGCGGTGCGCGTCCTCTACTTCGGCACGTACGACCGTTCGTACCCGCGAAATGCGCAGGTGATCTCCGCGCTGCGCGGGGCCGGTGTCGAGGTGTACGAGGAGCAGCGGCCGGTCTGGGAGCGCCGCCACAACTGGTCGCTCGGGCTGCGCCAGCTCGCCCGGCTCGCGGACGCCGAGCTGCGCCTTCGGCGCGGCGGGCGCGGCGACGCCGACGTCCTCATCGTCGGCTACCCGGGACATTTCGACCTGCCGGCCGCGAGACGGGCCGCACGCGGACGCCCGGTCGTGTTCAACCCCCTCGTGTCCCTGTACGACACCCTCGTCGACGATCGCGGGCGCTTTCGCCACGGCTCACCGGCGGCGCGCGTCATCAGCGCGGCCGACCGGCGGGCGTTCCGGCGTGCAGATCTCGTCGTCGCCGACACGCACGCGCACGCCCGCTTCTTTCGCGCGCGGTTCGACCTCGCCGACGACGCGGTCGACGTCTGTCTCGTGGGAGCCGAGGATCGGCTCTTCCGCCCCGGCGCGCCCGCGCAGCCGCCGTTCCACGCGCTCTTCGTCGGGAAGCTGATACCGCTGCACGGGCTGGAGACGATCCTCGCGGCCGCGCGCCTCGCTCCCGAGATTCCCTTCCGCGTCGTCGGCAGCGGGCAGCTCGAACGGCTGCTCGACGGACGCCCGGCGAGCGTGGAATGGGTGCCGTGGATCGACTACGAGGATCTCCCCGGCGCGGTGCAGCGCGCCGGCTGCGTGCTGGGCGTGTTCGGAACGGGCGCCAAGGCGGCGCGCGTGATTCCCAACAAGGTGTTCCAGGCGCTCGCCTGCGCGCGCCCGCTGGTGACGGCGGACACGCCTGCCGTGCGGGAGCTGCTCAGCCACGAGCGGGACGCGCTGCTCGTCCCCGCCGGCGACCCGGGCGCCCTCGCCGCCGCCGTGCGGCGGCTTGCCGGCGACCCGTCCCTGCGGCAGCGTCTCGGAGCGGCGGCGCGGACGACCTACGAGGAGCATGCGGCCGAGAGCGTGCTCGGGGCGCGCTGGCGCATGCTCCTGGAACGGGTGCTGCGGGCCGCGTGACGCGCCCTCGTGCACTCCTGGCAGGGGCAGTGGGCCTCTTCGCCGCCGGCATGTCTGCGCTGTCGGTGCTGCAGCATCGCGCATTCGAAACCGGCCGCTTCGACGTGGGCAACCTCACGCAGGCCGTGTGGTCGACCGCGCACGGCCGCTTCCTCGAGGTCACCGACCTGCAGGGGCGCCAGATCTCGCGTCTCGGCGCGCACTTCGACCCCATCGTGGCCGTCCTCGCACCCGCCTGGCGGCTCTGGCCACATCCGTCGCTCCTGCTCGTGACACAGGCGGTCGCCGTCGCCTTCGGGGCCGTGCCGGTGTTCCTGCTCGCGCGCAAGCACCTGGAATCGGAATGGGCGGGGCTGGCGTTCGCCGTCGTCTACCTGCTCTACCCGCCGACGCAGTGGCTCGTCCTCGACGACTTCCATCCGGTCGCGCTGGCGACGCCGCTCCTGCTCGCCGCCGTCTGGTTTCTCGACGAGGAACGTGTCGTGCCGTTCGCCGCGTGCGCGGCTCTCGCCAGCCTGACCAAGGAGCAGGTGGGGCTCGCCGTGGCGGCGCTCGGGCTCTGGTACGCGCTCGCCCACGGGAGGCGGCTCGCCGGCGCGGCGATCGCGCTGGCCGGCACCGTCGTCGCGGGCGTCGCCGTCGTCGTCGTCGTCCCGCACTACGCGCCCGGCGGGGGGTCGCCGTTCGCCGGTCGCTACGCCGAGATCGGCGGATCGCCGGCAGGAGTCGTCTCGACGCTCGTCACCGACCCGCTGCGCGTTCTCGGCGCGGCGACGTCGCGACACGATCTCGCGTACCTCGCCGACCTCGTGCTGCCGCTGGCCGGCCTGGCCGTGCTCGCGCCGGCGCTCGCGCTCACCGCGTTGCCCGAGATCGCGCTCAACGTGCTCTCGAGCACCCGCACGCAGACGTCGATCCACTTTCACTACACGGCGGCGGCGATCCCCGGGCTCGTGGCGGCGTCGGTGCTCGGTGCCGCGCGCCTGCGGCGGCGGCTGCCGCGGCTCGCACCGGCCGTTCCCGCGGGCGCGGCCGCGGTGACGCTGCTGGCCGGCGTCGTCCTCGGCCCGCTGCCGCTGTGGCGCGACGTTCCGTTCGGCTCCCGGCTCGGTACGCGCGACCACGTCGTCACCGCACATGACCGCGTCGCCGCCGAGGCGCTACGACGCGTGCCGCCGGACGCCGTCGTGAGCGCGACGAACACCCTCGGCGCCCACCTGTCGGCGCGACGGCGCATCTACAGCTTCCCGGTCGTCCGCGACGCGACGTGGATCGCCGTCGACACCACCCGCCCGAGCTACCTCGACGACGCCGTCGCGCCGGCACGGTTCCGGCTGGCGCTCCGGCAGCTCCTGTCCGACCCGGGCTGGCGGGTCGTGTTCTCCCGTGACGGCGTGCTGCTCCTGCGACGCCGCTGAGAGCTCTCTCAGAGCGGGATCGCCTGCGGCAGCAGGTAGGCGCAGAGCAGCAGGCAACCCATCTTCGCGGCCCTGTCCTCCTCGGCCGCGGCGAGCGGCACGGCCCAGCCGAGGTACCAGACGGCGAGGTACGGCGTCGTCGCGAGCAGGAGGCAGGCCGCGAGACCGAGCCGGGCCCGGCCGCGCAGCGCCTGCCGGACGAGCCAGCCGAAACCCGCCACCAGCACGGCGCCCGCGATGGCGAGTGCCGCTCCCCGGGGTAAGCCGATCTGCTCGAGCCGGTGGGGAAGCGCGTAGCTCGTCTCGAGCGCGGCGTTGCCGGCCAGCGGCACGACGGCGAGAGGCCAGTGGATGCCGTAGCGGAGCGTAGCCGCGAGCGCGACGGCGGCAGCCGTGAGCGCGAACCCGAGGTGGGCGGTCGCGCGGCGCGTGGCGCGAGCCTCGAGCGCCCGCAGCACGAGGAACGGCAGCGGTACCCACTTGACGGCGATTGCCAGCGCCCAGGCAACGCCGGCGGCCTGGAGCCGCCGCGCCGCCGCGAGCGCGAGCGCCGCCATCAGCAGCGCCCCGACCCAGGCATCGTTGTGCCCACCGCCCGCGAGGTGCACGGCAAGGAGCGGGTTCCAGCCGACGAACGCGACCGCGGCGGCGGGTCGGCGCGCGAGCCGCCCGGCGAGAAGCGCAGCTGCCACCGCCGCGAGTGCCGCGAGCGTCTTGAACGCCCATGCCGCGGCGTCGGCGGAATCGCCGGCGGCAAGCGCGACCGGCTCCGATGCCAGCGTGAAGGCGGGGCCGTAGACGGACGTCGTCTCGAGCCAGGCCGCCCCCTGCAGCGGCAGCGCCGGGCTGTCCGGGAACGCCGCCGGACGATCGGCGTAAGGATTGCCGCCGCCGCGGGCGGCGATCCATCCGTACGACCAGTACGTCCATGCGTCGGTGGAGAGCAGGAGCGGGGCGCCGAGAGGGACGATCTGGATCGCCAGCGCGAGCGCCACCGCCGCCCTGCGCCCGACGCCGTGCCGGCGCGCCGCGGCGAGCCCGACGAGATAGGCGGCGAATGCCGCCACGAGCAGCGCGAGGAACAGGCGCGCCGAGCCGCCGCCGCGACCGCCGTCGCGCGGCACGAGCGCGGATGCCTCTCGCCACGCGAGCGCGGATGCCGCGGCGACGAGAGCCAACGTCGCAAGCCCGGCCGCGGGGGCGAGGCGGCCTCTCACGGTCGGGGCGTCGTCTCGTTCGCAGCCGGCGCCGTCGTGGTGGATCCCGGCTCGGCCGTCGTGGCCGTCGCGCTGTCCGTCGTCGCCGCTGCCGCGTACGGATCGGAGGCGAGCGCCCACTTTCCCCGCTGGAAGGGCTTGAATTCGGGGAGCGTCTTCGCTGCCGGGAAGTCGCGCACGGGGCGCAGGCCGATCGTGCGCTCCATCATCAGGCGCCAGATCTGCGCGGGGAAGGTGCCGCCCGCGACGGCGATCCCGTGCACGTTCTCCATCGGGATCTCGCCCGCCTGGTAGCCCATCCAGACGGCGGTCGCCAGATCCGGCGTGTAGCCGACGAACCATGCGTCGGCGTGCCTGTCGGTCGTCCCGGTCTTGCCGGCGGCCGGCCGGCCGAAGGCGGCGCGGGTGCCGGTGCCGTAGCTGACGTTGTCCTCGAGGATGCGCGTCACCTCCGCCGCGACGCCGTCGGACAACACCCGCGTGCGCTTCGGCGTGCCCCAACCGGTCTCGGTGTCGTCGCTGCCGTCCGCGAGCACGACCCGCCGGATCGCCATCGGCTCGGAGTAGATGCCGCCGGCCGCGAGCGTCGCGTACGCCGAAGCCATGTCGAGGGGCGAGACGGCGATCGAGCCGAGGCCCATCGACGGGAAATAGCTCCCGTTCACGTCGAGCGGCGTGCGCACGCCCATCTTGCGCGCCACCGCCGCGATGCGCTCGGGCCCCACGTCCAGGGTGAGCTGGGCGTAGACGCTGTTGTCCGAGCGCAGCGTCGCCCTCGTGATGGAGATCCAGCCGGCGTAGCGCGAGTCGTACGTCTTCACGCACCACCAGCTGCCGTCGTCGCAGTTGCCGTCCCCGACCGGCCTGTACGTGAACGGCGCGGAGACGTAGTAGCTCGTATCCGGGTCGATGCCCTGCTCGACGGCGGCCGTGAGGACGAAGGTCTTGAACGTCGAGCCCGGCTGGCGACGGGCCTGGGAGAGCAGGTTGAACTGGTTGTCGCGCCGGCCCGGGACGACGGCGGTCATCGCACGGATCGCCCCCGTTGCCGGGTCGATCGAGATCACGGCGGCGGCGGGATCGGTCGGCTCGGTGAGCGTTGCGCGGATCGCATCCCGGGCGGCCCTCTGCCAACGCGGCACGATCGTCGTGTAGACCGTGAGCCCGCCGGAGCGCACCGTCTCCGTGCCGTAGGCGCGGATCAGCCGGTCGCGGACGTAGGCGAAGAAGTACGGCTCTCGGATCTCCTTGTAGAGCCGGCCCGGGCGCAGGCCGAGGTCGCGCGCGCGCCGTGCCCACCGGTACTGCTGCTCGTCGATCACGCCCTGCTCCCGCATCGCGCGCAGCACCTCGTCGCGCCGCGCGAGCGCCCTGCCCGGCTCGGCGAACGGGTCGTACGCCGACGGCGCCTGCGTCATCCCCGCGAGCAGGGCCGCCTCGCGCAGGTTGAGCGATCGCGACGGCTTCGAGAAGTACGTCTGCGACGCAGCCTCGATGCCGTAGGCGAGGTTGCCGTAGTAGACCTGGTTGAGGTACGACGCGAGAATGCGCTGCTTCGGCCAGGCGTCGTTCAGCTTCAGCGCGAGGCACGCCTCCTTGAGCTTGCGCTGCACGGTGCGCTCGTTCGAGATGTAGAGGTTGCGGACGAGCTGCTGCGTGATCGTCGACCCCCCCTGCACGACCCTGCGCGCTCGCACGTCCGCCCACACCGCACGCGCGATGCCCTGGGGGTCGATGCCGCCATGCTCGTAGAAACGCCTGTCCTCGATCGCGACCGTCGCCTTCGGGATCCAGGGGCTGATGCGCGTGAGGGGAACGACCTGGCGGTTGCGCTCGGCGGGGATCGACCCGAGAAGCGAGCCGTCGGCGGCATAGACGAACGAGTTCTGGCCGATGCGCGCCTCGCGCAGCGCGTCGAGGTCGCAGGAGGAGCCGAACACGTAGACACCCGCGCCCGCAGCCACGGCGGCGGCGGCGAGCACGCCCGCGAGCGCGAGCACGCCGACGAGCAGCGGTCTGCGGCGACGGCGACGGCGACGGGCGCGCGGCGGCAGGTCGGGCCCGGCGTCGCGCCTGTGCGCGCCGCGGCGAGGCGGTGTCATGGGGCGATGGTAGCCATGGTCGTCCGCGCCCTCGCGGCCCGCGCCGGAGCGCCGCTCGCCCTTCGGGTTATCGTGAGCCGCGTGGACGACGACCGGCGCTCGCCTGCTGCCGCGCTGCGCCTCTTCCTCTGGAGCCGCCTCGCGATCTGGGCCGTCGCCCTCGCTGCCCTCGCGCTCCTCGACGGCTCGCTCAACCCGCAGCGGGGGCGCTGGGACAGTCCCCGCCTGCACGAGCTCGGCCGCGCCGTCGACGTGTGGGCACGCTGGGACAGCGACTGGTTCCTCAGGATCGCCGAGCGCGGCTATTCGTGGCCGTCGAGCACGCCGGCGTTCTTCCCCCTCTACCCGCTGCTGACAGGCGCTCTCGGCCGCGTCCTGCTCGACCACTACGTGCTCGCCGGGCTGCTCGTGTCGCTCGCGGCGGGTGCCGCCGCCTTCGCGGCCCTCTACCGGCTCGCCGCGCCGCTGCTCGGCGGCGACGGGGCCCGCTGGATGCTCGTCTACCTCGCCGTCTTCCCGACCTCGTTCTTCCTCGGCGCCGTCTACAGCGAGTCTCTCTTCCTGCTCCTCGCGGTTGCGTCGTTCCTCGCGGCGGAGCGCGGTCGCTTCGCGTACGCCGGCGTCGCCGCGGGGCTCGCGCTCCTGACACGCTCGGCGGGCGTCGCCCTGCTGCCTGCGCTCGTGGTGTTCGCGTGGCGCTCCGGGCGGCGGCGGCGCGCGCTCGCCGCGATCGCGGTCGCGCCGCTCCTGTTCGGGCTCTATCCGCTCGTCCTCGGCCTGTGGATCGGCCGGCCGCTGGCGTTCGTCGACGCCCAGCAGGTCGTGTGGGAGAGGAGGCTCTCGCCCGCCGGTCCCGTCGGCGGCATCGCGGCGGCGGTAGAGGCGGTAGAGCTCCGCGACCTCTCGCTCGCCTTCGCCCTCGTGGCGCTCGGCGTCGTCGCGTGGCGGCGATTCGGTGCGCCGTACGGCCTCTACGCGCTTGTCAGCGTCGCCCTTCCGCTCAGCTTCGTCTCCGACCGGGTGCCGCTGCTGTCGCTGCAGCGCTTCGCGGTCGTCGTCTTCCCCGCGTTCATGGCGCTCGCCCACCTGACCCGCTCCCGCCGTTCGCGGCTCGTGACGGCGGCGGTCCTCGCCGCAGGGCTCGCCTTCTATGTGGTCAGATGGGCCCTGTGGTACTGGGTCGCATGAGACGGAGCCGCCCGTGAGCGGAGCGGTCGCCGGCACGCCGGCACGCCGCCTGGCCGGGCGCCTGGTCGCATGGTCCGGCCTCGTCGGCGCGCTCGTCGCGCTCGGCTACGCGTCGCGGTTCGCCGGCGGAGACCCCCCCGACGACCTCCTCTACCGCTGGTCGACGGCGGTGGGCGGAGCCGTCCAGTACGCCGTCATGCTCGGGGCGGCGTGGCTCATCGGGCGCGGCCTCGGGCGCGAGCTGCCCGGGCTGCTGCGCCCGTCCTCGTGGGGACGCGCCGCCGGCCTCGTCGTCCTCGCGCTGGTTGCGATCTGGGCCGCAGGCTGGGTGCTCAACTTCGCTCTCGAGGCCGGCAAGGAGCAGGGGCTCGTTCCCGACGGCTGGGACGGCAGCCGTGCCGCGCCGTTCGTCGCGAACTTCCTCGTCGTCGCGCTCGCGGCGCCGCTCGTCGAGGAGGTGCTCTTCCGCGGGGTCGGGTTCGGCCTCGTGTCGGCGTTCCTCGGCCCCGTGCCGGCGGTCGCAGTCACCGGCCTCGCCTTCGGCCTCGCCCACGGCCTCGTCGTCGCGCTGCCGGTGCTGTCCCTGTTCGGGGTCATCCTGGGCTGGCTGCGCTGGCGCACGGGCAGCGTCTACCCGGCGATGATCCTGCACGGGATCTTCAACGGCACCGCTCTCATCGCGGCGGTCTCGCTGTGAGCGACCGCTTCGACGAGATCCGGCGGCAGATCGCCGAGAACGACGAGAGGGTGATCGCGCTCGTCAACCGCCGGCTCGAGCTCGTGGCCGAGCTGTGGCAGTTGAAGGCCGAGCTCGGCCTCGACGTCGTCGACCCGGATCGCGAGCGCCGGCTGCGCGAACGGCTCGCCTCGGCGAACGCCGGCCCACTTTCGCCCGGCGGGGTCGACCGCCTCGTGACGGCGCTGCTCGAGCTGACGAAGCGCGAGCTCGGCGCCTGAGCCGGCCTACTCCTCCTCGTCCGTCCCGGTGGCGAAGTCCTCCGGGGTGACCGTGTCGAGGAAGCGCCGGAACTCGGCGGGGTCGAGGTCGGCGAGCGAGTCGTGGCCGGTCAGGTGCCGCGACGCCTCGCCCTCGTCACCTTCGAACTCGACGCCCGACTCCTCGATCACCTCGTCTGCGGCGAAGATCTTCGCGTCCGCGCGCAGCGCGAGAGCGATCGCGTCGGAGGTGCGCGAGTCGATGTCGATCTCGGCGCCTCCCTGGACGAGCGTGATGCGCGCGTGGAAGGTGTTCTCCCGTAGCTCGGTGACGGTGACCCGGCGGATCTCCGCGTCGAGCGAGGTGACGATCGTGGCGGCGAGGTCGTGCGTCATCGGCCGCGGCGGGTCGCTGCCCTGGAGCTTGGCGAGAATCGCGGCCGCTTCCGGCTGGCCGATCCAGATCGGCAGGAAGGTGTTGCCGTCCTGCGTCTTCAGGAGCACGATCGGCTGCTTGCCGATCAGGTCGAAGCTCACGCCGTAGACAGTCATCTCCCGCATGGGCCCTACGGCCAGTGTAGCCCGCGCGAAGCGGTGACGAAACTCCCGCTCGAGCAGGGGTTTCAGGGATGGGCGATCCTGGATTCGAACCAGGGACCTCCGCCTTATCAGAGCGGCGCTCTAACCGACTGAGCTAATCGCCCGCGCGGTCCGCGAGTGTACCGGACACGCATGCCCGGACCGGCGGGCGAGCCGGCCTCTACAGCGACTCGAGCGCCTCCACGAGCTCCGCGAGACGGGTCTCGTCGTCGAAGCGGATCTCGAGCCTGCCGGCAGCGACACGGGCGGGAAGACCGGTGAGACGCTCGGCGGCGGCGCGCGCGCGCTCGGCGAGCGCCGGGTCGACCGCCGTGGCGGTGCGCCTGCGGCGTGCCCCGCCTTCCTGCGCCGCCTTCTCCGCGGCGCGGACGGTCATCCCCTCGCGGGCGATCCGCTTTGCGAGCCGCAGGCGGGCGTCGTCATCCGGCAGCGCGAGCACGGCTCGGGCGTGCCCCTCGCTGAGCTCGCCGCGCACGAGCATCCAGAGCACCTCCTCGGGCAGCTCGAGCAGGCGCACGCGGTTGGAGACGGCGGGCTTGGAGCGGCCGACGCGCTCCGCGACCTCGGTCAGCGAGAGCTCGAACTCGTCGATCAGGGAGGCGTAGGCGCGCGCCTCCTCGACCGGCGAGAGGTTCTCGCGGGCGACGTTCTCGACGAGCCCGAGCAGCAGCGTGTCGCGGTCGTCGGCGTGGCGCACGACGGCCGGGATCGTCGGCACGCCCGCCTCCCGGGCGGCACGCCAGCGGCGCTCGCCCGCGATCAGCTCGTAGCCGCCCTCGGCGCGCGGGCGCACGACGACCGGTTGCAGCACGCCCTGGTGGCGTATCGACGCGGCGAGGCCCGCCGTCGCCTCGGGCTCGAAGCGACGGCGCGGCTGGCGCGGGTTCGCGTGCACCGCCTCCACCGGCAGGTGCAGCAGCTCGGACTCGCCGGCCCCGCCGATCAGCACCTCGAGGCCGCGGCCGAGGCCTCGCCGCGGAGATTCAGGAACGGTCGACAAGCTCCATCGCCACCTTCCAGTAGGCCTGCGCGCCGGATGAGCGGCGGTCGTAGGCGATCGCAGGGAGCCCGTGGCTCGGCGCCTCCGCGAGGCGCACCGAGCGGGGCACGGACGTCGTGAAGACGAGGTCGCCGAAGTGGCGTCGCAGCTCCTCCTCCACATCCGCCGCGAGGCGCGTGCGGCCGTCGACCATCGTCAGCAGGATGCCCGCGACGGCGAGGCCGGGGTTCAGGCGCGCCTTCACGAGGTTGATCGAGCCGAGCAGCTGGGACAGCCCCTCGAGTGCGTAGTACTCCGCCTGCACCGGGACGATCACGCGGTCGGCCGCGGCGAGGGCGTTGACGGTGAGCGGGCCGAAGGCGGGAGGGCAGTCGAGGAAGACGTAGCCGTAGCCGTCCGTGGCCGCGCCCGCCAACGCGTCGGCGAGGTAGCGCTCGCCTCCCGCGCGCGTCGAGAGCTGCACCGCGGCGGCGGCGAGGTCGGGCTTCGAGGGGACGATGTCGAGATTGGGGAAGCCGGTCGGTCTCGCAAGCTCCCGCAACGGCGCCCCGTCGAGCAGGTCGTGCGTGGAATGCCCGTTCGCGCGCTGGCCGAGACCCGAAGTGGCGTTGGCCTGCGGGTCGAGGTCGACGAGCAGGCAGCGCTCTCCCGCCTCGGCGAGACAGGCGGCGAGGTTGACGGCGGTCGTCGTCTTGCCGACGCCGCCCTTCTGGTTTGCGAGCGCGTAGATGCGGGCGGGCACGCGTCCAGGCTAGCCGCGGCGGCGGACGCGACACTCCGCGCGAGAGGGTGCTAGCTGCCCGGTGTGAGCGGTCGCTTCTTCGCCGTTCCGGGGCGGCGCGGGAACCCCGAGGGCGTCGGGCCTGTCTTGCGCAGGAGCATGAATCCCGCGGGCGCCGCCTCGAGCCGCGCCGCCAGCCGCGGCGCAATCGCCTCCACCGCACACGGATCGGCGCTCGGGCCGACCCAGAGCAGCGCGGCACCACCCTCGCGCACGAGGGGAAGGCACCACTCGGCGGCGGTGCATGGATGGGCAAGCGCCTTGGCGAGGGCGACGCCGTACGTCTCGAGCGGCTGCTCCTCGGCACGCCCCCAGACGACACGCAGGTTCGGCAGCTCCTCCGTCCAGCGCTCGAGGAAGTCGCACTTGCGGCGCTCCGCCTCGAGCAGCGTCGTCGTCCGCTCGGGAAGCGAGACGGCAAGGGGGATGCCCGGGGTGCCGCCGCCCGAGCCGACGTCGACGATCGGTCCGCTCTCGGCGGCCACGAGCTCGACGCCGCGCAGCGCGTCGTCGAGCAGCACACGCCGGGCGGCCGTCGAGTCGCGCAACGCCGTCAGTCCGGGTGTCGCGACGAGAGCGGCGAGCCAGCGCTCGAGCAGGTCCGTGGGCACGGCCGAGGGAGGGCGGCGTCAGTCCGCGGAGCGGCGCGGGAGGATCACGACGAAGCGGTTGGGCTCGGTACCCTCGCTGGCCGTCTCGACCTCGGGATCGTCCTTCAGCAGCTCGTGCACGATCTTGCGCTCGACGGCGGTCATCGGCTCGAGCTCGACGCGCGCGCCGGTCGCGCAGGCCCGCTCGGCGCTGCGGCGCGCGAGCTGCTCGAGGGTGGCGCTGCGGCGGGCGCGGTAGCCTGCCGCGTCGACGACGACCGGCAGCCGCTCGTCGCCGTACGCGCGGTGGCCGATGGCGTTGGCGAGGTACTGCAGGGCGTCGATCGTCTGGCCGTGCCGGCCGATGAGCACGCCGAGGTCGGCGCCGACGAGGGTGGCCACGATCTCGTCGTCCCCCTCGTCGATCTCGACCGTTGCGGCCGCGCCCACAACGGCGGCCGCGCGCTCGAGCAGCTCGCGCACCTGGGCTCCCTGGCCCGCCTCCCCCTCGTGGCCCGCCTGTGCCGCAGCAGGGTGGCCGGGAGGCGCGGCGGGAGGACGCTCGGCCGTGGCGACGACGCGGGCGGGCACGTAGCCGACGCCGAGCAGTCCGCGCTCGCCCTCGCTGACGACCTGGAAGCGCACGGAGTCGCGATCGAGGTCTGGCAGGAGCCGCTCGAGCTCGCGTACGGCGGCCCACTTCGCCTCGCCGACGGTCTCGCCCGAGGCCTCGACGGAGACCTCGTCGCTCACCGGCGCGGGCCCCCGCGCTTGCGCTTGACCCTCCGGGGCGGGCCGGCAACACGTCGGCCCGCGGCCGTGACGGCCCGACCGGGCTGCTCCTTGCCGTCGGCGCCGCCGCTCGCGGCCGGGGCGGGATCGTCCTTGGCGGGCGCGCGCGACGTGCGCTTCTCGGGCGGCGACGGCTTCGGCATGAGCCGCCGCGTGACGAGACCCTGCCCCGTCGTCCACAGGTTGGTCGTGAGCCAGTAGAGCATGAGGCCCGACGGGAAGCTGATCAGGAACGGGACGAAGACGATGGGCAGTGCCATCAGCAGGACGCGCTGCGCGCCCTGCATCGTCGTCGACATGAAGTACGAGGACGACAGCTGGCTCGCCACGTAGATGACGAGCAGCAGCGGTCCCCAGCCGTGCTTGACGGGGTCGGTGATGTTGACGAGACCGAGCCAGTCGACCGAGCCGCCGTAGGTCGGCAGCACGCGCTCGTCGAACTGGCGCAGAACGTAGAAGAGCGAGATGAAGATCGGGATCTGGAGAACGATAGGGAGACACGAGGCGGCCGGGTTGATCTTGTTCTCCCGGTAGAACTTCATCAGCTCCTCGTTCTGCCGCTGCTTGTCGTGCTTCCACTTCTGCTGGATCGCCTTCATCTCGGGCGCGTGCGCCTGCAGGTTCTGCATCGAATGGATCTGCCGCACCGTGATCGGCACGAGCAGGACGCGCACGATCACGGTCAGCGCGATGATCGACCACGCCCACGAGAAGCCGACCGTCTGGTGAAGCCATACGAGGACGTCCTGGAGAGCGTTCTCGAGCGGCCGCAGCGGGCTCGTGATGGCGAGCAGCCTCACGCGTGCCTCCGTCGCGCGCGCCGCTCGAAGAGCTTCGCGTGCTCCGCGTAGTCCACGCCGCCGTGGCTCCACGGGTTGCAGCGCAGGACGCGCCAGCCGGCGAGCACGGCTCCCCTGGCCAGCCCGTGGGCCCGGAACGCATCGATTGCGTACTGCGAGCAGCTCGGGTGGTACTTGCAGGTGCCGGACGGCGTCAGCAGACCGAAGCTGTAGCGCCAGACGTACACGAGCGCGATGCCGACGACCCTCATGCGGCCGCCTTGCCGAGCACGTCCGCGACCTGCTCGACGAGCCATCCGTGCCCGCGCGTGTCGGCGGGCTCGGCGATGCCCGCGCGGGCGACGAGAACGTAGTCGCGGCCGCTGGGCACGTCGCCTGCGAGCTCCTGCCAGGTCTCCCGCAGCTGCCGCTTGAGACGGTTGCGTGCGGCGGCGTTGCCGACGGCCCGGGGTACCGCGAGACCGAGGCGCGGCGAGCCGGCCGGGTCGTCCTCGCGCGGGAACCAGTGCAGGGTCAGGAACCGGGTCGAGACCGAGCGGCCCTGCCGGTAGACGGCGTCGAAGTCCCGCGAGCGGGACAGGCGGTACCGGCGCTTCACTGCAAGGTGAGCGCTCAGGCCGAGAGGCGCTTGCGCCCCTTGGCGCGGCGGCGCTTGAGGATCATCTGTCCGGCGCGCGTCGACATGCGCGCGCGGAAGCCATGCTTGCGCTTCCGGCGGCGGACGTTGGGCTGGTAGGTGCGTTTCACGGATGGGCTCTCTCGGTCAGGACGTCATGTGCGGCGCCGTGCTCGGGCGCGGCCGAGGCGCCAGTATAGACGAGGGTCCGCAGCCGCCGACTTTTCCACAGGCACGTGGAGAAGATGGGGCTCGTAAAGTGCTGCACCTGCGCAAAGGGCGTTGCCCTGCGAGGATCCCGGAGCATGACTATCCACAGCTGTGGATAGTCGTGTGGATCACTGGAATATGCTGCAAATACGGCTTTTTTTCGAGGCTTTGAGCGGCTTCTGAGATCACTGGGCAGCGCGTCCGAACGCTGCTATGCTCGCCCTCCCCACGACCGTGAAAGGAGCCTCCGAAGGGTGGAGCACACCGCCGAGCCGACTGCCGAACACCTGTGGGGCGATGTCTCCGGCCGGCTCAGGGAGGCCCTCAACGAAACCACCTATACGACCTGGTTCGGGGACGCGAGCGCGGGCACGCTCGGCGACGGCGTGTTCTCGCTCGTCGTGCCGAACGATTTCACGCGGGAGTGGATCGAGGGTCACTTTCTCGGCTTCGTCAAGGCGGCGGCGCGCGATGCGCTCGGCCGCGACGTTCGCGTTCTCCTCACGGTCCGCGAGGTGGAGGCTGTGCCCGGCGAGCTCGTCGACCACCCGGCGACACGGACGGTCGTCGAGCCCGGCACGGCCCCGGCGACGGCGACGAACCCGAAGTACACCTTCGACCTATTCGTGATCGGGTCATCGAACCGCTTCGCCCACGCTGCCGCGCTCGCGGTCGCCGAAGCCCCGGCACAAGCCTACAACCCCCTCTTCATCTACGGCGGCACAGGGCTCGGGAAGACACACCTCCTGCAAGCGATCGGCCAGTACGTGAGCGAGCACTCCAGGGGATTCACGACCCGGTACGTGACGAGCGAGACGTTCATGAACGACTTCATCAACTCGCTCCGCGACAAGCGCATCGAGGGCTTCAAGCAGCGCTATCGCACCTATGACGTCCTGCTCGTCGACGACATCCAGTTCTTCGAAGGCAAGGAGCGGATCCAGGAGGAGTTCTTCCACACCTTCAACTCGCTCTACGAGGCGGGTCGCCAGATCGTCATCTCGTCCGACCGGCCTCCGAAGGAGATCGCAACCCTCGAGGAACGCCTGCGCTCGCGCTTCGAGTGGGGATTGATCACCGACATCCAGCCGCCCGACCTCGAGACGCGTATCGCGATCCTACGCAAGAAGGTGACCACCGACCGCATCGACATCCGCGATCCCGAGGTGCTCACGTTCATCGCAGGCCGTGTCTCGACGAACATCCGCGAACTCGAGGGTGCGCTCACGCGCGTCGTCGCCTTTTCCTCCCTCACGGGCCTGTCGCTCACCGTCGAGCTCGCCGAGCAGGTTCTGCGCGATCTCTTCCCGCAGGGGAACCCCGTTCCCGCGGTGACGATCGCCTCTATCCAGGAGGCCGTCTCCGATCGTTTCGGGATGACGGTCGCCGAGCTCTGCAGCCAGAAGCGTTCGCAGTCGATCGCCTACCCGCGGCAGGTTGCGATGTACCTCTCGCGCGAGCTCACCGACGCCTCTCTTCCGAAGATCGGCAAGGAGTTCGGCGGGCGAGACCACACGACCGTGATCCATGCGACGTCGAAGATCACGCGACTCATCTCCGAGGACAGATCTGTGTACAACCTCGTCCAGGACCTCACAGCCCGCATCAAGCACAGCAGGTGATCTGTGGGACCCGCGCACATGCCGTCTCGGGACTGTGGGACCGGAGTGATCCGCCCCCAGCGGGTCCCACCGGCCACAAGCGCATGGTTGCGGGACTGGAGACCGTCATCCCCATCGTCCACACTCTCTACGTACTACTACGAGAGGTTCTCTAACTCATGATGGAAACAGACATCGCGGTCGCATCCAGCCTGAAGATCACCTGTTCCCGCGACGACCTCGTGACGCGTCTGGGTGCTGTCTCGCGTGTCGTCTCGTCGCGCGGGACGGTCCAGGTGCTCGCCGGCGTCCTCCTGCGCGCTCAGGCGGGGGCGCTGGAACTGGCCGCCACCGACATGGAGCTCTCCCTGCGTACGACATTGCCGGCCAGTGTCGAGGGTGAGGGCGCGGTCGTCGTCCCCGGCAAGCTTCTCGTCGACCTCGCACGTCTTCTTCCGGCGGCGGATGTGACGATCGAATACCGGCCGGACGAGGGTGTTACCACGGTCTCCTCGGGGAGCTACACCTCGCGGCTCAACGTCTACGCCGCCGAGGACTTCCCGCGCCTGCCGGCGATCGACGTCCCGCTGCACGCCGTCGCCACCCCCTCGTTGCTCGATACGGTCGACCGTGTGTCCCGCTCCGCCTCGCGTGACGAGTCGCGGCCCGTGCTCACCGGTATCCAGGTGCGCTTCGAGGGCACACGGCTGATCATGGCCGCCACGGACTCGTACCGACTGTCGTTCAAGGAGACGGAGCTGCAGGAGGCGGGACCCGAGCTCGAGGCGATCATCCCGGCGCGTGCGTTGACAGAGCTCGCCCGCCTGGCAGCCGGCACGGAGACCGTCCAGCTCGGAGCGAACGAGAACACCGTCGTCTTCGGCGCAGGTGACTCGTGGCTCACGACGCGCAGGATCGACGGGCAGTTTCCCGACGTGAACCGGCTGCTGCCCGAGTCGTTCGAGGTCGAAGTGGAGCTGCCGCGAGTGGAGTTCCGCGACGTCGTGCGCCGCGCTGCCGTGATGGCGCAACGCAACGCGCCACTGCGGCTGCGCTTCGCCGACGGCGAGCTGACGGTGTCGGCGCAGAGCCAGGACGTCGGCGAGACGCGCGAGTCGATCCCCGTCGCTTATAGCCGTGAGCCGCTCGAAATCGGGTTCAATGCCGAGTTCCTCGCCGACGGCGTCGACTCGGTGAGCGGCGACACCGTGCGCCTGAAGCTGATCAACCCGCTGCGCCCCGGGCTGATCAGCGCCGACGGAGATGCCTTCTGGTACCTCATCATGCCGATCCGGCTCGCCGGCTGATCGTCCGCGAGGTCACGCTCCGCGACTTCCGGTCGTACGCCCGGCTCGAGCTCGAGCTCGAGCCGGGACTCGTCCTCGTCACGGGCGAGAACGGGGCCGGCAAGACGAACCTGCTCGAATCGCTCCACCTCGGCACACAGGGGTTCTCGCCCCGCACCCGCTCGGATGCGCAGTTGATCCGCTACGGCGCCGCCGCCGCCCGTGTCGCCCTCAGCGGCGAGCGAGGGTCCACACCGATGCTCCTGGAGGTCACGCTCGGGTTGGATGCCCCCAAACGGGCCTGCCTCAACGGGGCCGCCGTGCAGTCGACTGAGCATCTGCGCGCCGAGATCTCCACGCTCGTGTTCACCCCCGACCGGCTTGCCGTCGTGAAGGGAGGGCCCGCCGCGAGGCGTGCCTACTTCGACCGCACGCTCGGCCGGCTCTACCCCGCCCGCGCGACGCTCCCCGTGGCCTATGCGGCAGCCGTCGGCCAACGCAACGCCGCCCTGCGCCGCGTGGCCGCGGGGCTCTCGTCCCGCGACGCGGTAGCCCCGTGGAGCGCCCGGGTGGCCGACCTTGCGGCCGCGCTCGTCGCCGCGCGACGGGACACCCTCGATCTGCTGCAGCCCGGATTCTGCGAGCGAGCGGGCGAGCTCGGCCTCGCGGGCGGGCGCCTCGACTACGCGTCCGAGGCCCCCACCGTGTCGGCGCTCGAGCAGCGGCTGGAGCGCGACGTGGAGCGGGGCAGCACGGGTCTCGGCCCGCACCTCGACGACATCGCCGTCCGCGCGGGAGATCGCGACCTGCGGACATTCGGATCGCAGGGCGAGCAGCGACTCGCCGTGCTCTCACTGCTGCTGGCGGAGGCGGAGCTGCTGCGCTCGCGCAGGGGTGTGTCGCCGCTGCTGCTGCTCGACGATGTCCTCTCCGAGCTCGACGCGGGGCGCCGCAGGATCCTCAGCGAGCACATCGGCAGCGGCGGCCAGGCCGTGATCACGGCAACCGGAGCCGAGGCGCTGCCGCTCGCCCCGGCGCAGCTCCTCACCGTCGTCCCCGGCTCCGTTCGCGGCGGCTGATGGACAGGCTCGCAGACAGCGTCCGGGGGGCACTGCGCACGGTCGGCGTCCCCGACGTGGGCGCGCTCGCCGATCTCACGCGTGCCTGGCCGGGCGCGGTCGGCGACGCTATCGCACGCGCCGCCTGGCCCCGACGCATGACGCGGGACGGCGTGCTGCACGTCGCGACCGTCTCATCGACGTGGGCCTTCGAGCTCGGCCATCTCGCTGCGCAGATCCAGCACGAGCTCGCGCTGGCCGCGCCCGCGGCAGGGCTCACCGGCCTGCGCTTCGCACCCGGCCCGGTGCCCGCCGCCGCCGCCGCGCCGCCCGAGCAGCGCCGGCCGCCGCGCCCCATGCCCGGGGAGGAGGAACGCCGCGCCGCCGCCGCGATCGCCGCCGCGATCGAGGACCCGCAGCTGCGCGAGAGCGTCGCCCGCGCGGCCGCCGCGAGCCTTGCCAGGGCCGCCGCCGACCGGCGTTTCTGATACACTTGTTCTCGCCAACAAAAGCCCTATTTGCAGGGCTTTTCGTCTATCAGAAAGCGACCTGGCACCCTTGACGGAGACGGACTACACCGCAAAGGACATCACGGTCCTGGAAGGGCTCGAGCCGGTCCGGCTCCGCCCCGGCATGTACATCGGCTCGACCGGTCCGCGGGGCCTGCACCACCTCGTCTACGAGGTCGTCGACAACGCAGTCGACGAGGCGCTCGCGGGACACAACGAGAGCGTCGACGTCACGATCCATCCCGACAACTCGATCACGGTGCGCGACGCGGGCCGCGGCATCCCCGTGGACACGATCGAGGATCAGGGCCTCTCCGCGCTGACGGTCGTGCTGACGAAGCTCCACGCGGGCGGCAAGTTCGGCGGCGACGGGTACAAGGTCTCGGGCGGGCTCCACGGCGTCGGCGTCTCGGTCGTCAACGCGCTGTCGGAGTGGCTCGTCGCCGAGGTGCGCAGGGACGGGAAGGTCTACCGGCAGGAGTTCGCGCGCGGAGTGCCGCAGGGCGACATGGAGGTCGTGGGCGCCGCCGCCGACACCGGCACGACGATCTCCTTCCTGCCCGACAGGGAGATCTTCGAGGAGACGGAGTTCTCGGTCTCGACGCTGATGCAGCGGCTGCGCGAGACGGCGTTCCTGACGCGTGCGCTGAGGATCGTGCTGCGCGACGAGCGCGCCGGCGGCCAGACCGTCGAGTTCCACTACGAGGGCGGAATCCGCGACTTCGTCGCCCACGTGAACGAGTCGAAGGAGCCGGTGCACAAGCACGTCATCTACTTCGAAGGGGAGACCGACCAGGGCTCCGTCGAAGTCGCCATGCAGTGGAACACGTCCTACGTCGAGTCGGTGTTCTCGTTCGCGAACAACATCAACACGACGGAGGGCGGCTCGCACCTGTCCGGCTTCAAGGCGGCGCTCACGGGCACGCTCAACAAGTACGCCCGTGACAAGGGGCTGCTGAAGGAGAAGGAGGACAACCTCGAGGGCGAGGACGTGCGCGAGGGTCTGGCCGCCGTCATCTCGGTCAAGCTGCGCGACCCGCAGTTCGAGGGGCAGACGAAGACGAAGCTCGGCAACCCCGGCGTCAAGGGCCTCGTCGAGCAGACGGTGAACCAGAAGCTCGCCGAGTTCCTCGAGGAGAACCCGAACGAGGCGCGGCAGATCATCACGAAGGCGGTGTCCGCCGCCCGCGCGCGGCAGGCGGCGCGCAAGGCGCGCGAGCTGACGCGGCGCAAGTCCGCGCTCGAGAACTCGTCGCTGCCGGGCAAGCTCGCCGACTGCTCGCTCAAGGACGCCGACCTGTGCGAGCTCTACATCGTCGAGGGCGACTCCGCCGGCGGGTCCGCCAAGCAGGCGCGCGACCGTACCTACCAGGCGATCCTGCCTCTACGCGGGAAGATCATCAACAGCGAGAAGAACCGCATCAACAAGGTGCTCTCGAACAACGAGATCCAGGCGATGATCACCGCCATCGGCACCGGCTTCGGCGACGAGTTCGCCATCGAGAACATCCGCTACGGCCGCATCATCGTGATGACCGACGCCGATGTCGACGGCGCCCACATCCGCACGCTCATCCTCACCTTCATCTACCGCACCATGCGCGAGCTCGTCGAGGCCGGCCACATCTACATCGCGGTGCCGCCGCTCTACCACGTCAAGCTCGGCAACCAGGAGATGTACTTCGAGAAGGACAGCCAGCTCGAGGAGCTGCTCGTACGCGAGCGCGTCAAGGACATCGCGATCACGTCCCGCGACGGCGAGGAGGTGGTCCTCAGCGAGGCGCGCTACCAGCGCTTCACGCGCGCGCTCGCGGAGCTCGAGGCCTGGCAGGCGAAGCTCGCGAGCGAGTTCCCGGGCGCCGCCGACTTCGTCATCGAGCACCGTCTCGTCGAGGCCGACGCGAGCACGCCGGCCGAGGCGGAGAGCCTGATCCGGAACATGCCCGCTAACGGCTACGAGCTCACCGTGACCGAGCGCCTCGAGGACAGGCTCCTCGTGAAGATCGTCGAGACGGAGACGAGCGCCGCCGAGCACGTCGTCCTGCCCGGATCGCTGCTCTCCTCGCCCGCCTACGTCAACCTGCGCCGCGCATACGAGCGGCTCGCCGAGATCGTCGGGCTGCCGGTGTTCCAGCTCTCCTACGGGAAGAAGACCGACTCCGCCGAGACGTTCGGCGCGCTGCGCGAGCGCGCGCTCGAGCTCGCCAAGGAGGGGATGCACATCTCCCGCTTCAAGGGGCTCGGCGAGATGAACCCGGAGCAGCTGTGGGAGACGACGATGGACCCGGCGCGACGGATGCTGCTCAAGGTCGAGGTCGACGACGCGGCCGCCGCCGACGAGGTGTTCTCGATGCTGATGGGCGACCAGGTGGAGCCGCGCCGTCTGTTCATCGAGCAGAACGCGAAGGGCGTGAAGTTCCTCGATGTCTGACGTGAGCGAGCCTCTCGGCGCCGGCCGCGTCGAGCCGCGCGAGCTCGAGCTGGAGATGCGCTCGAGCTTCCTCGACTACGCCATGTCGGTGATCGTGAGCCGCGCCCTGCCGGACGTGCGCGACGGCCTCAAGCCGGTGCACCGGCGCGTGCTCTACGGCATGCACGAGGCCGGCATGCAGCCGAACCGCCCGTACAAGAAGAGCGCAGCCGTCGTCGGCGACGTGATGGGGAAGTACCACCCGCACGGCGACTCCGCCATCTACGACACCCTCGTGCGCATGGCGCAGCCGTTCTCGCTGCGCTACCCGCTCGTCGACGGCCAGGGCAACTTCGGTTCGCTGGACGACGATCCCGCAGCCGCGATGCGCTACACCGAAGCCCGCCTGACGCGACTCGCCACCGAGATGCTGCGCGACATCGACATGGACACGGTCGATTTCGGGCCCAACTACGAC
The DNA here is from genome assembly GCF_003351045.1 of Gaiella occulta. Taxonomy (GTDB): domain Bacteria; phylum Actinomycetota; class Thermoleophilia; order Gaiellales; family Gaiellaceae; genus Gaiella; species Gaiella occulta. The sequence goes on along the minus strand of NZ_QQZY01000005.1, from coordinate 101,758 downwards.
GAGTCCCGCAAGGAGCCCGCCGTGCTCCCGTCGCGGTTCCCGAACCTGCTCGTCAACGGTTCCTCCGGCATCGCCGTCGGCATGGCGACGAACATTCCGCCGCACCATCTCGGCGAGACGATCGACGCCACCGTGCAGCTGATCGACAAGCCCGACGCGAGCGTCGACGACCTCATCAAGCACCTGCGCGGGCCCGATTTCCCGACCGGCGCGATCGTCGTCGGCCGCTCCGGCATCCGCGACGCATACCGCACCGGCCGCGGCCGCATCGTCATGCGTGCCCGCGCTCACGTCGAGGAGCTGCGGGGCGGCAAGAGCGCCATCGTCGTCACGGAGCTGCCCTACGGCGTCAAGAAGGGCGGCGACTCGGGCGTGATCAAGAAGATCGCCGACCTCGTGCACGAGAAGGTGATCACCGAGATCTCCGATCTCGCCGACCATTCGGACAAGAGCGGCATGCGCATCCAGATCGAGCTGAAGCGCGACGCGATCCCGCAGGTCGTCCTCAACAAGCTGTTCAAGCACACGGCCCTGCAGACGACATTCGGCTACAACGCCGTCGCGCTGGCCGACGGCGTGCCGCGCACGCTGTCGCTGCTCGAGCTCATCACGCACTACCTCGACTACCAGCGCGAGATCGTCACCCGCCGCTCGAAGTTCGAGCTGCGCCAGGCCGAGAAGCGCGCCCACGTCCTCCGGGGCTACCTGATCGCGCTCGACCATCTCGACGCCGTCATCGCCCTCATCCGCGGCTCCGACGACACCGACGCCGCGCGCACGGGCCTGATGGAGCAGTTCGGGCTGTCGGAGATCCAGGCCCAGGCGATCCTCGACCTGCGGCTTGCGCGCCTCACCGGACTGGCGCGCAAGGAGATCGAGGACGAGTTCGCCGACCTGCAGGAGCGCATCGCCGAGCTGCGCGCCATCCTCGGCGACCCGGCCCGCGTCGACGCGCTGATCCGCGAGGAGCTGCTCGAGATCAAGCACATCTACGGCCGCGGCGACGATCGGCGCACCGAGATCGTCGTGGGCGAGGACTCACTCGAGCTCGAGGACATGATCGCCGAGGAGGACATGGTGATCGCGATCACGCGCTCGGGCTACATCAAGCGCCTTCCCGTCACCACCTACCGCGAGCAGCGACGCGGCGGCATCGGGGTGATGGGGATGGACATGAAGGACGACGACTACATCGAGCACCTGTTCGTCGCCTCGACGCACGACTACATCCTCTTCTTCACCACCGTCGGCAAGGTGTACCGGCTCAAGGTGCACGAGCTGCCGCTCGGCTCGCGCCAGTCGAAGGGCCGCGCGATCGTGAACCTGCTGCCGTTCCGCCAGGACGAGTACATCCGCGCCGTGATCGCCACGCGCGACTACAGGGAGTCGAAGTACCTCGTCTTCGCGACCAGGAGGGGCGTCGTCAAGAAGACGGCGTTCCTCGAGTACAACACGCCGCTCAAGGCCGACGGCATCATCGCCCTGAAGATGCGCGAGGACGACGAGCTCGTCGGCGTCCGCCTCTCGGACGGCGACGACGACATCCTGATGGTGTCGCGGCTCGGCCAGGCGGTGCGCTTCCACGAGAAGGATGTGCGCCCGATGGGGCGGCCTGCCTCCGGCGTCGCGGGCATGAAGCTGCGCGCCGGGGACGAGGTGATCGAGGTCGACATCGCGGCAGACGACGCGGACCTGCTCGTCGTGACCGAGAACGGCTGGGGCAAGCGCACGCGCGTGTCCGAGTACCCTGTCAAGGGCCGCGGCACGATGGGCGTGAAGACGGCCCAGCTCGTCGAGGGCAAGGGCCGCCTCGCCGGCGCCCGCATCGTCCGCGAGGGCTATCAGGTGATGCTGATCTCCGACGGCGGCACCGTCATCCGCATGGCCGTCGACGGCATCAAGCGCTCGGGGCGCGCCACGCAGGGCGTGATCGTGATGCGCCTGCGCGAGGGCGAGCACGTCTCCAGCCTGGCGCCGGTGGTGGGGTCGGACGACGACGACGGGGATCCTGTCGAGGCGACGTCCGATGCGGCGCTTCCCGCTGGGTCCGCGGCCCGCGGCGAGGATGGCGACGACATCGGCGCGGGCGAAGCCGATCCGGACGATCCAGCGGACGACGACCTGTAGCGTCCGCTGCTACGGCAGACGTTCGCGCAGCGCGGCGGCGGCGTCCTCCGGCGCGACCGCGAGCACGTAGATGCCGGCACCGAGCTCGACGCCGCCGAAGGTCGCGAGCCGCGGCAGGATCTCCACGTGCCAGTGGTCGCCGCTGTGGAGCCAGAGGTTCCAGGCCACGTGGCCCTCGGCCGCCTGGAGCGCGCGCACGAGGTCGGCGGCGAGCGCGAGCGCGCCGTCCAGCGCCGGCCCGAAGCCGCCGCCGCCGTGCACCGCCGGCGCGACGAGGATCTCGTAGGGAACGCGCCCGGCGGCGGGGCACAGCGCGACGAGCCCGTCTCGCTCGACGACGACGCGGTCTCCGGCTCCGCGCTCGGCAGCGAGGAGAGCGCACAGGCGGCACCCCGCCGCGGCCTCCTGCTCCGCGACGACCGCTGGCGGGAGCTCGCGCAGCCACACGAGCTGCGAGTGCGAGTGCGGCAGGCTCGCGCCGGCGGCCGCACCTTCGTTCACGAAGGCGTGCAGGGCCGGGAACCCGTCTCGCGCAGCCGCGGCCGCCCGCAGCCTCCACGCCTCGGCGACGAGAGCGAGCTCGGCGGCCGTGAGCTCGGCGAGCGAACGCACGTGCCGCGGCGCGTGGATCACGACCTCCTGGCGCTCGAACGCCGGATAGAGGTTCGGCACCACGCGGACGTCCCACGGGCCGGTCCCGAGGCGCAGCGTCTCCGGCGGCGTGCGATCCTCGCGCCCGGCGCAGAACGGACACGCGCCGATCTCCTCGGCGTTCGGCTCGGGCAGGCGCTCGGGCGCCGCGCCGGGACGGTGGCGACGGCCCGGCGCGACGACCGCGAGACGCCCTGAGAGCGGGTCGCGGCGAAGGTCTACGCCGAGCCCTCCGCCTTGTTCGCGAGCGCGGTGAGGAGGTCGATCGGGATCGGGAACACGATCGTCGAGTTGTTGTTCGACCCGATCTCGAGCAGTGTCTGCAGGTAGCGGAGCTGCACGGTGATCGGCTCCTGCGCCATCACGGCCGCCGCGTCCTTGAGGCGCTCGGAGGCCTGGTACTCCCCCTCGGCCGAGATCACCTTCGCGCGCCGCTCCCGCTCCGCCTCCGCCTGCCGTGCCATCGCACGCTGCATGTCCGACGGGATCTCGACGTCCTTCACCTCGACGATCGACACCTTGATGCCCCACGGCGAGGTCGCCTCGTCGATGATCGACTGCAGGATCGCGTTGATCTTGTCCCGCTCCGAGAGGAGCTCGTCGAGCTGGTGCTGGCCGAGCACCGAGCGCAGCGTCGTCTGCGAGATCTGCGACGTCGCGTTCATGTAGTTCTCGACCTGCACGATCGCCGCCTTCGGCTCGACGATGCGGAAGTATGCGACGGCGTTGACGCGCACCGGGACGTTGTCCTTGGTGATCACCTCTTGCGGCGGCACGTTCAGCGTCACGGTGCGCAGGTCGACCTTCACCATGCGGTCGACGACCGGGATGAGGATGAACAGACCCGGCCCCTTGGGCTCTGGCAGCAGCCGGCCGAGGCGGAAGATGACGCCACGCTCGTACTCGCGTGCCACCTTCACGGTCGCGGAGAGGAGCAGGACGAGCAGAAGCAGGATGACGCCGACGACGATCAGTGCGATGGACACGGTCGATCCCTTCCGTTGCGGTGAGTGGATCCTACGACGAGTCGGAGGCCTTCCTCGACGGCCTCGACGACGGCGCGCTCGCCGGGAACGAGCGGCTCGCCGTCCGCGCGGCGAGCGCGCCACAGCTCACCCCCGACGAGCACGAGCCCGTCGCGGCGCACGAGGGCCTCCTCTCCGACCAGCCGGCCGATTCCGACCTCGACCGGATTGCGGCGCGCCTTGACGACGCGCGAGAGGGCGGCGCCGAGCAGGAGAGCGAGCGCTCCCGCGATGCCGAGCGCCGTCCACAGCGAGACCTGATAGGCCGGTCCTGCCGGGTCGAAAAGCATGAGAGCGCCGATCACGAACGTCACGGCGCCGGCCGCGGTGAGCGCGCCGTGGCTCGGCACGAAGAGCTCGCTAGCGAAGAACGCGACGGCGAGCAGCAGCAGCAGCGCGCCGGCGACCGAGATGGGGAGAACCTGGAGCCCGAACAGCCCGACCACGAGCGAGATCGCGCCGACCGTGCCGGGGAAGATCAGGCCCGGATTCCACAGCTCGACGAGGATGCCGACGAGCCCGAGCGACAGCATCAGCGCGATCACGTTCGGGTCGATGAGCAGGTCGAGCGCCTTCTTCCACGCCGACATCTCCACCCGCTCGACGCTCGCTCCGGCCGTCCGCAACGTCAGTCCCTTCGGCTGCACGACGCGGCCGTCGCTGCGCTCGAGGAGCGCCGACAGGCTCGGGGCGACGAAGTCGACGATGTTCTTCGCCGCCGCCTCCCTGGCACCGAAGTTCGCCGCGTCGCGCACCATCGCCTCCGCCGCCGCGGCATTGCGGCCGTGCTCCCGCGCGAGCTCGGCGATGTAGGCGGCGGCGTCGTTGACGATCTTGCGGCGGAGGTCCTTCGAGAAGTCCTGGCCTCCCGTCGTGATCGGGGTGGAGGAGCCGATGTTCGTCTGCGGCGCCATCGCCAGCACGTCCGCGGCCTGGCCGATGACGGCGCCCGCCGAATCGGCGCTCGAGCCGCCGGGCGCCACGTACACGATCACGGGCACCTTCGCGGCGAGGAGCGTCTTCACGATCGCCCGCATCGAGGAGCCGAGCCCGCCGGGCGTGTCCATCTCGAGCACGACCGCGTCGTAGCCGCCCCGCTCGGCGCGCCGCACCTGATCCTGCACGTAGTCCTGCGTGACGGGGTTGACGTCGTTGTCGAACACGACGACGAGCACGCGCGGGGGCGCCGCCGAAGCGGGCGCCGTGAGCAGCAGCGCTGCGGCAACGGCCGCGAGCACAAGTAAAAATCCCCGCAAAAGCGGCGGTCTCACGACGGTAAGGATTCTATCAGGGAGGCGTCGAATCCCTTGTGCAAGGCCCCGTCCTGCGTCACCCTGGGATCCCGCCGTGAAGACTGTCGTCACCTCCATCATCGCCGTCACCCTGGCCGCGCTCGCGCTGCCCGCTGCTGCGTCGGCCGGTCTGGCGTCGCTGGTCACGCGCGACGTCCCTCTCCACGGCGAGCGCCTGCCCGCGGCCGCGGCGCCCACCCGCTTCGACCTCGTCGGGCTGCGCTGGCGCGGCAGCGGCACCGTCTCGTTCCAGGTGCGGTCGGTTGCGGGTCGCTGGGGCGCCTGGCTGCCCGCCGCGCCGGAGGCCGAGGATCTTCCCGACGCGCGCAGCGCCGAGGCGCGCGCCGCCCGCGGGTGGCAGCTCGGCAACCCCACATGGGTCGGGCCCTCGACAGCGATCCGCTACCGCACGAGGGGAACCGTCACGGCGCTGCGCGCCTCGTTCGTGCGCAGTCCCGAGTTGCGCGTGCCCCTGCGCACGCTGAGCATCGCCGGCGCCCCGCCCATCGTGCCGCGCAGCGGCTGGGGCGCGGACGAGTCGATCCGCCACGGCGAGCCGGAGTATGCGAGCGCCGTGCGCTATGCGATCGTGCACCACACGGCGGGCACGAACAGCTACTCGCCGGCCGAGGCCGCCGCGATCATGCGCGGGATCGAGCTCTACCACGTGAAGGCGAACGGCTGGAACGACATCGGCTACAACTTCCTCGTCGACCGTTACGGCACCGTCTACGAGGGCCGCTACGGCGGTATCGACCGAAACGTCGTCGCCGCCCACGCGAAGGGCTTCAACACCGGTTCGGTGGGCGTCGCGGTCATCGGCACGTTCTCGGATGCCGACGTCACCCCCGCCGCCGAGAGCGCGCTGACGCGGCTGCTCGCCTGGCGTCTCGACCTCGCCCACGTCGACCCGCTCTCGACGACGACGGTCGTCTCCGGCGGCAGCGAGCGGTTCCCCGTGGGCGTTCCCGTGCTCCTGCGCGCCGTGTCGGGTCACCGGGACACCGGGTTGACCGTGTGCCCCGGGAACAAGCTCTATGCCCGGCTCGACCAGATCGCCGCCGCCACGCAGGCGATCGGCCTGCCGAAGATCTACGAGCCCAGCGTGACCGGGGGAATCGGCGCTCTCGTGCGCTTCCGGGCGCGCGTCTCGGGGGCGCTCCCGTGGACCGTCACCGTCACCGACCCGGCGGGTCTGGGGGTTGCCTCCGGCACCGGCGTGGGCCCGTCCGTCGACTGGACGTGGGACGCGTCGCTCGCCGTCGTCAGCGGCGCGCGCTGGCGCATCGCCGTCGCCGGAGCGACGGCGGCGAGCGGCGTGCTCGGGAAGGTGGCGCCGGGAGGGGCGGCGCTCGCCGTCACGGGCCTCGCGGCCGATCCCGAGACGATCAGCCCCAACGGCGACGGCCAGCTCGAGACGAGCACGATCACCTACACGACGACCGCCGACGCGTCCGTCACCGTCTCCCTGCTCGATGCCGCCGGCCGGCAGGTCGCCGAGCTCGCGCCGGCGGCGCCGCAGCCTCCCGGGGAGCACGCGCTCGTCTTCGACGGCCTCGGCCAGCCCGACGGCGTCTACACGATCGCCGTCACGGCGATCGGCGCGGACGGGACGGTCGTCACGCAGCAGACGCCCGTGACGATCACCCGCACGCTCGGCGAGGCCGCCGTGCGGCCCGCGGTGTTCACGCCGAACGGCGACGGCTCGGGCGACGAGCTGCAGGTGCGCTTCCAGCTCGCAGCAGCGGCGTCGGTGCGCGTGCGGGTGCTCCGCGAAGGCAAGTGGGTGGCGACGCCGTTCTCGGGCCCGCTCGCAGCCGGCCCGCAGCTGATCTCGTGGGACGGCAGCAAGCGCATCGGCAGGGCGCGCGACGGCTCCTACACCGCCGTCGTGGAGGCGACCGACGCCATCGGCACCACCGCGATCGCGTTGCCGTTCGTGACCGACGCGCACCCGCCGCTGCTGCGGCTCCTCGCGGGCCGGCCGGCGAGGCTGTGGGTCTCCGAGGCGGCCACGGTGACGGTGCGCGTCAACGGCGCCGCCCGTGTGCTGCAGGCGACCGCGGCCGGGCCGCTGCCGTTGGCCGGCATCAAGCGCGTGCGCTCGCTCGTCGCCGTCGGCCGCGACGTCGCCGGCAACCGCACGGTGCTCCGCTTCGCCCGCTGACCGTGACGCCTCCGCCGGCGAGACCCACGGGCGCGCGCAGTAGACTCGCCGGGTGCAACCCTCGCTCCGACCGCGCCGTCGAATCGGCGCCGCACCGCGGCACGAGCCGCATCTTCACTACGACAAGCTGAGCGACCCGATTCTCGTGCGCCGCGCCAAGGACGGAGACGAGCGTGCCCTGCAGGCCCTTTGCGAGCGTCACGCGCCGCGCGTGGAGCGCCTTGCGAAGCGGCTGCTCGACGATCCCGAGGACGCACGGGATGCCGCGCAGGACGCACTCGCGAAGCTCTGCGTCAAGCTCGGACAGTTCCGCGGCGAGGCGGCCTTCTCGACCTGGCTGCACCGGCTCACGGTGAACGCGTGCCGCGACGTCGTCGACCGGCGCGGCGCGTGCCGTCTCGTGCCGCTGGAGTACGATGCCCGCGTCGCGCCGGAGCCGTCGCCCGCGCGGGAGGCGGAGCTGGCCGAGCTCCGCGCCGGGCTGCGCGCCGGCCTCGCCGAGCTTCCCGCCGACCAGGCCCGGGTGCTCGTGCTCAAGGACGTGCTCGGCTACTCGTTCCGGCAGATCTCCGACGCCTCCGGCATGCCCGTCGGAACGGCCAAGTGCTATGCCCACCGCGCCAGGGCCGGCATGCGGGAGCTGCTCGAGGAAGGAGCCGTCGCATGATTCCCGCCGCGCCCTTCGGAAGGGACGAGATCGAGCGCATCCTCCCTCACCGCGATCCCTTCCTGCTGCTCGACGAGGTGATCGTCCTCGAGCCGGGCCGCAAGGTCGTCGCGACGCGGGTCGTGCGAGCCGACGACTGGTGGTTCCCGGGCCACTTCCCCGGGCGGCCGGTGATGCCCGGCGTGCTCGTCGTCGAGGCGATGGCGCAGGCGGGAGCGGTGGCGGTGCTCGTGGAGGAAAGCAACCGCGGCAAGATCGCGTTCTTCGCCGGTATCGACGACTGCCGCTTCAAGCGCGTCGTCGAGCCGGGCGACACGTTGACGCTGACCTGCGAGATCGACGCCGTGCGCGGCCCGATCGGCCGCGGCAAGGCGACGGCCCATGTCGGCGAGCAGCTCGCGGCGCGGGGCACGCTGACCTTCGCGGTGGAACGATGATCGGCAGCGCGAAGGGCTCCCGCATCGGCATCACCGGCCTCGGCACCCACGTGCCGGAGCGCGTGATGAGCAACGACGACCTGACCGCGTTCGTCGACACCTCCGACGAGTGGATCCGCGAGCGCACCGGCATCCGCGAGCGCCGCATCGCCGCCCCCGAGGAGGCGCTCACCGACATCGCGCTCCCCGCCGCCCGCGCCGCTCTCGCCGACGCAGGGGTCGACGCCCGCGACATCGACTTGCTGATCTGCGCCACGGTGACCCCCGACATGATGTTCCCGACCTCGTCGGCGCTGATGGCGCACGCGCTCGGGATGCCGAACGCGGCCGCGTACGACCTGCTCGCCGGCTGCACCGGCTTCATGTACGCCGTGGCGCAGGCGTACGCGATGCTGGCCTCGGGCCTGTCCAGGCGCGCGCTCGTCGTCGGCGGCGACGTCCTGTCGAAGATCCTCGACTGGGGCGACCGCTCGACGCTCGTGCTGTTCGGCGACGGCGCGGGCGCGGTGGTGATGGAACCCGTCGAACGCGGCGGCTTCCTCGGCTTCGAGCTCGGAGCCGACGGCGGCGGCGGCGTCCACCTCAGCTACCCCGGCAGCGGCTCGAGAGCGTTCGAGAACCCGCAGTCGATCCTGAAGATGAACGGTCGCGAGGTGTTCAGGTTCGCGACCCGCGTGATGGTCTCGTCGGCCCAGGCGGTGCTGGCGCAGTGCGACCGCACGATCGCCGACGTCGACGTGTACGTGCCGCACCAGGCGAACAAGCGGATCATCGACCATGCTGCCGGTAAGCTCGGTGTCCCAACCGAGAAAACGGTCGTGAACGTGGACAGATACGGCAACACCTCATCCGGATCGATCCCGCTTGCACTCGCGGACGCACGGGCGGACGGGAGGCTGCGCGACGGCGCGCTCGTGCTGATGACGGGGATGGGTGCGGGCCTCACGTGGGGATCTGCGTTGATCGAATGGACAGACGCTTCCGCCTCTGGCAGAAGTGCCTAGACGGGGCGTCCACGGCAAGACTGGAAGGGACGGAATGCCGATGTTCGACAGTGAATCTGCGACGGCACGTGTGGGCTCTGCTCCCGCGGGGAGAAGCGCCCGATGAGCAAGACCGCCTTCTGCTTCCCGGGGCAGGGCTCTCTCGAGGCCGGCATGGGGCGCGAGATCGCGGAAGCGGTGCCGGCGGCGATGGCCGTGTACCGGCTCGGCAGCGAAGCGTCGGGCCTCGACCTGCAGAAGCTGTGCTTCGATTCTCCTGTTGAGGAGCTCGTCGACACGGAGGTGCAGCAGCCTGCTCTCGTGGCGACGAGCCTGGCGATCCTCGCCGCCCTGCGCGCCGAGGGACTCGAGCCGGACGTCGTCGTCGGCCACTCGGTCGGCGAGTTCGCCGCGCTCGCGTCGGTGGGCGCGATCACCGCCGCCGACGCGATCGGGCTCGTGCGCGAGCGCGGCCTCGCGATGGCGGAGGCCGCGCGGACGCACCCCGGCTCGATGGCCGCCATCCTCGGGCTCGAGGACGAGGCGGTCGAGACGCTGTGCCGCAAGATCGTCGGCGTGTGGCCGGCGAACTACAACTGCCCCGGGCAGATCGTGGTCTCCGGCGAGAACGATGCAGTCGAGGAGTGCTGCGCCGAGGCCGAGAGCCTCGGCGCCCGACGAGCGATCAGGCTCAAGGTGTCCGGCGCGTTCCACAGCCCGCTCGTCGCCCGCGCCGCCGACCGGCTCAAGCCCGCGGTCGACCTGATCCGCTTCCACGACCCGGTCGCTCCCTTCATGTCGACCGTGACGGCCCGGATCGAGCCGGCCGCCCGCCTCGGCTCGCTGCTCATCGACCAGCTCACCGCGCCCGTGCGCTTCACCCAGGCTGCGCGCGCGCTCGTGCACGACGGCGTCACCACGTTCGTCGAGGTCGGGCCCGGCAACGTGCTCTCCGGCCTCGTGAAGCGGATCGACCGCAGCGTGCGCACGTTCTCCGTGAACGACCTCGCGAGCCTCGAGCGCGCGCGGGAGTCGCTGAGCACGTGAGCGCGGCAGGCTTCTGCTCGCTCGAAGGGAAGCGCGCCCTCGTCACGGGCGGCTCGCGCGGCATCGGTCGCGCTATCGCGCTCGAGCTCGGCCGCGCCGGCGCCTCGGTCGTCGTCGGCTACCGTGGCGGCGAGGCCGAGGCCGAGGAGGTCGCGGCGGCGATCGGCGGCCGCGCGGTGCGGGCCGACGTCTCCGACCCGGCCTCTGCCGCGTCGCTCGTCGAGGCTGCCGGCGACGTCGACATCCTCGTCAACAACGCGGGGCTGACACGGGACGGCCTGCTTGCCCGCATGCCCGACGACGACTGGCGCACCGTGATCGAGACGAACCTCTCTTCCGTCTTCTACACGTGTCGTGCGGTCACGCGGCCGATGATGAAGAAGCGCGCGGGGGCGATCGTGAACGTATCGTCGATCGTCGGGGTGCACGGGAACTGGGGCCAGACGAACTACGCGGCCTCGAAGGCCGGCATCATCGGTTTCACGAAGTCGCTCGCGCGTGAGCTCGGCAGTCGCAACGTGCGTGCCAACGTCGTCGCTCCCGGCTACGTCCAGACGCAGCTGACCGAGGTGCTTCCCGAAGCTGCGACCCAGGCGATGCTGCAACAGACGCCCCTCGGCCGGCTCGGCGACCCCGGCGACGTCGCCGGCGCCGTCCGCTTCCTCTGCTCCGACGAGGCCTCCTTCATCACGGGCGAGGTGCTGCTCGTGGACGGCGGCCTCGGCATGTAGCCTGCCTTGCCGTGAGCACGAGCCCCGACAGGCGCAGGATCGTCGTCACCGGCCTCGGCATGGTGAGCCCTCTCGGCAACACCGTCGAGGACACGTGGGCTGCTCTCGTCGCCGGCGAGTCGGGCGCCGGGCCGATCACCCAGTTCGACTCGACCGACTACCCGGTGCACTTCGCGTGTGAGGTGAAGGGGCTCGAGGTGACCGACTACGTCGACTACAAGGCCTCGCGACGGATGGACCGTGTCACGCATCTGGCGCTCGCCGCGGCGCGCCAGGCGCAGGCCGACTCCGGGCTCGACGTGAGGCCGATCGCCGAGCGCGTCGGCGCCGCGGTCGCGACGGGCATCGGCGGACTGAAGTCGTTCGAGGCGTGTGTCGATCAGCTCAAGGCTCGTGGCCCCGACCGCGTCAACCCGTTCTCGATCGTCCAGATCATCCCGAACCTGGCCGCCGGCTGGGTCTCGATCGAGCTCGGCACGCGGGGCCCGCTGCTGTCCCAGTGCACCGCCTGCGCCGCCTCGAACATGGCGATCGGGGACGGCATGGACGCGATCCGGCTCGGCCGCGCGGACGTGATGTTCTGCGGCGGCACCGAGGCGCCGGTGACGCAGGTCGGCATCGCCGGCTTCGGTGCGATGCGGGCGATCTCGCGGCGCAACGACGACCCCGAGCGCGCCTCGCGGCCGTTCGACGGCGAGCGCGACGGCTTCGTCATGGGCGAGGCATCGGCCATGGTCGTGATCGAGGAGCTCGAGCACGCTCGCGCCCGCGGCGCCAAGATCTACGCCGAGCTGCTCGGCTACGGCGTCTCGTCGGACGCGAACCACGTCTCCGACCCCGACCCGACCGGCGAGAACCCGGCCCGCGCGCTGCGGATGGCATTCGCGGACGCCGGCATCGAGGCCGAGGACGTCGGGTACGTCAACGCGCACGGCACCTCGACGCCCGCGGGCGACGCAGGCGAGACGCGCGTGCTCAAGGTCGCCCTCGGCGAGGACAAGGCCTACCGCACGCCGATCTCGTCGACGAAGGGCGCGACGGGACACTGCCTGGGTGCGGCCGGCGCGGTGGAGGCGATCTTCACGATCCTCGCGCTGGAGCGCGGCATCCTGCCGCCCACGATCAACCAGACGACGCCCGACCCCGAGTGCGACCTCGACTACATCCCGAACGAGGCGCGCCACGAGCAGGTCGAGATCGGCGTGTCGAACTCGTTCGGCTTCGGCGGGCACAACGCCTGCCTCGTGTTCCGCCGCTGGCGCGGCGACTGAGCCCGCCGCCGTGAGCTGGCTGCGCGCACGCTGCCCGGATTGCCGCACGCTCACCGCTGTCGCGGTCGGCGACGAGTACCAGTGCCACAGCTGCGGGCGGGAGTTCGCCGCCGGGCTCGTGCGCGTGCCGCGCGCATGGGGACGCGGCGGCGAGGCGATGGCCGAGGCGGCGTCGCTGCCGCTGCCGTACCCGGAGGCGGCCGTGATCGCGCACGACACGCTGGAGGAGCAGACCGCCGCGCTCGCCGCCGGGCTGCCGCCCCGTCCGCTCGTCCTCGGCGGCTGCTGCTGCGCCCACATGGGGGCGATCCGTGGGCTCTCGCGCCGGCCCGGCAGGCTCGCCGTCGTCTGGCTCGACAGCCACGGCGATCTCAACACGCCCGAGAGCTCGCCCTCCGGCAACCCGTGGGGGATGCCGTTGCGCGCGGCGATCGACGAGGGGGCCGTGCGCTGCGAGGACGTCGCGCTCGTCGGTTCCCGCAGCCTCGACCCGCCCGAGGTCGCCTTCATGGCGCAGGCCGGCATCGACGAGGACGTCGATCGTGCGCTCGCCGGCTGCGACCGCGTCTACGTCGCGCTCGACTGCGACGTGCTGCGGCCCGATCAGCTTGCATGCTTCATGCCGGAGCCGGGCGGCCCGACGGTCGACGCCCTCGTCGAGGTGCTCGGCGGCATCGCGCGGACGCTTCCCGTGGCAGGGCTGGGACTGACGGGGCTGCGGCCGCAGGCCGACCCTGCCGTGCTCGCCCGTCTGGCCGCCGCGCTCGCGCTGTAACTCCCGCCGTACGGGCCGGGTCTAAGATGGCGCAGATGTCCGCCACGGATCGCATCGACGTCTCGATCGAGCACAAGCGGGCCGCCCCGGACGATCAGGGCGCCGGGGCGCATCCGAACACCTGCCCGGCCTGCGGCTCGCACTACCGCGACGAGGAGCTCTCGCGCCACCTGCGCGTGTGCCCGCAGTGCGGTCACCACTTTCCGGTGCGCGGGCCGGAGCGGATCGCCCAGCTCGCCGACGAGGGCAGCTTCGAGGAGGACGAGACGCACCTGCGCTCGAGCGACCCGCTGGCCTTCTTCGACCTGAAGCCGTACAGCGAGCGTCTTGCGGAGGCGGAGATCTCGACCGGGCTCGGTGACGCGATGATCACCGGCGCTGCGGCGATCGAGGGTCTGCCCTGCCGCCTGGCGGTGATGGACTTCTCGTTCATGGGCGGCTCGATGGGGAGCGTCGTCGGCGAGAAGTTCGCGCGCGCGTGCGAGCACGCCGCCGAGGACGGGCTCCCGCTCGTCTCGGTCTCGGCCTCGGGCGGCGCCCGTATGCAGGAGGGGATCCTCGCGCTCATGCAGCTGCCGAAGACGGTGTGCGCCGTCGAGGAGCTCCACGACGCCGGCGGCGTGCTGATCTCGGTGCTGGCGCATCCGACGACCGGCGGCCTCCTCGCGAGCTTCGCGTCTCTCGGCGATGTGCTGCTGGCGGAGCCGGGGGCGTTGATGTCGTTCGCGGGCCCGCGTGTCGTCGCGCAGACGACGCGCGAGAAGCTGCCGGACGACTTCGGTCTCGCCGAGTCGAACCTTCGCTTCGGCCACATCGACCAGATCGTTCCGCGAGCCGAGCTGCGCCCCACCGTGGCGCGGCTGCTGCGGCTGTTCGGGGGCGCGTGATGGCGAACGAGGCCGAGCTCGGGCTGCGCGACCGCATCGCCAAGTTGAGCGGCGTCAAGCTGCTGCGCGGCACGAAGCTCTCCGCCGAGCTCGAGCGCCTGCAGCGTCAGCTCGAGCGTCTCAGGGACGACACCTCGGACGAGGAGATCTGGAAGCGCGTCGAGCTCGCCCGCCATCAGGATCGGCCGTACACGCTCGACTACGTCGCACGGATGCTCGACGACTTCTTCGAGATGCGCGGCGACCGGCATCGAATGGACGATCACGCCATCGTCGCCGGGCTCGGCAAGCTCGACGGTCGCACGATCGCGCTGCTCGGCCACCAGAAGGGGCGCGACATCAAGGAGCGCAGCGCCCGTAACTTCGGCATGGCCTATCCGGAGGGGTACCGCAAGGCCATGCGCGTGATGGAGCTCGCCGAGCGCCACGGCTTCCCGCTCGTCACGCTCGTCGACACGCCCGGCGCCTATCCGGGCGTCGCCGCCGAGCAGCACGGCCAGGGTGGCGCGATCGCGAAGTCTCAGGCGACGATGCTGCGCCTCGGCGTGCCGACCGTCTCGGTCGTGATCGGCGAGGGTGGCTCGGGCGGCGCCGTCGCGATCGCGGTCGCCGACCGGGTGCTGATGCAGGAGAACGCGATCTACTCGGTGATCTCGCCCGAAGGATGCGCCGCGATCCTGTGGCGCGACGCATCACAGGCGAAGAAGGCTGCGTCTGCGTTCAAGCTCGACGCCGCCCACTGCCTCGAGCTCGGTGCGATCGACGGGATCGTGCCGGAGCCCGAGGGCGGCGCCCACGTCGACCACGACGGCGCCGCCGCCCTCCTGCGGGAGGCTGTCCTCTCGCACCTGGAGGAGCTCGAGGGCATCCCGGCCGACGATCTGCGCCGCGCCCGGCGCGCCAAGTTCCGCTCGCTCGGCGTGCTCGCCTGACCCAGCTGCGCCGCGGCCGCGCGCCGTCTCTCCACAGTATCCACAGGCTTATCCCCTGCTCGAAAAGCCAGTGCGAGCAGGGAGATCGTCCTGTCTGTGAGGGACGTGTGAACCCCGGCGCGCCTGCGCTCACCCGGCGGCGGGCAGCCCGAACAGGGGCAGACAGGCGGGCAGGCCTTCGCTGCGGACGGGAACCGGACAGCGCCAGCTGCTGCGCTCCAGCCGTACGGTGTGCGCGACGACCGGTACGCCGCGCGGGCTGCTCACGGTCGTGTGCGTCTCGCTGTAGCCGAGTCTCGCGGAGACCCGCCGCGATGCCTCGTTGCCTTCGAGCCACGCCGAGGTGGCCGCCTGCGCGCCCAGGTCGCGGAAGGCCAGCTCGAGCACGGCGGCCCGCATCTCCGTGCCGAGGCCGCGGCGCTGGAACGCACGCCCGAGCCAGGAGCCGGTCGCCACCTCGCGCTCCTCGGCGAAGAGCTCGGCGCGAAGCGACTGCGACCCGACGAGCTCGTCCCCGTGCCAGACGAGGAGGTTGAGGCTCCAGTCGTGCGGCCGCCAGGCGCCGAGCTGCTCGCGGTGGAACGCGACGAACTCGTCGAGGAAGGACGGCGACCCGATCCCGTCGCTCCAGGCGACGGAGAACGGCATCTCCTCGGGCGGGTGGATGCCTCGCTGCGCGAGGCGGGCGAGCGCCCGCACCTCGTCCTCGTCTCCGAGCCGCAGGAGAAGCCGCGGCGTGCGCAGCTCGAGGGCGAAGAGCGCCGCGAGGTCGATCACCGGCACACCCCCCTCGGTCGAGCGAGGAGCGGCTGCCGCGCGAGCGGGGCGGCGGGATGCGCGCGGAGGGGCATGACGTCATTCTTCCCGCCCGGCGTCGAGCGCGCGCAGGCGCGCCCCCGGGAACCGTTGCTCCGGCGCGGCAGCTCGGTGCGCGCTGTAGCCGCCGCGCTACGTGCGGGCCGCCATGCGCTCGAGGAGCGTCAGCGCGACGCCCTTGTCGAGCATGTCGTTCAGGTTCCCGCACTTGGGGCTCTGCACGCAGGAGGGGCAGCCGGCGCCGCAGGGGCAGCCGGCGAGGAGGCGCGCGCTGTCGGCGACCCACCCCGCGAAGCAGTCGAAGCCGCGCTCGGCGATGCCGACGCCCCCCGCGTGGCCGTCGTAGACGAAGACCGTGGGCAGGCCCGTCTGGAAGTGGGCGTTGGTCGAGAGGCCGCCGATGTCCCAGCGGTCGCACATCGCCCACAGCGGCAGGAGCGTGATGAGCGCGTGCTCGGCGGCGTGGAGGGCGCCGAGGAGGCGCGGCATCTCGGCGATCCCCTCGAGCATGTCCTCGCCGGGGCAGAACCAGACCGCCTCGGTCTCGAAGGACACCTCGGGCAGGAGGAGCGGTGCGACCTCGAGGGTCGAGCCGTCGGCGATCGCCTTGCGCTGGTAGGCGACCACCTGCTCGGTGACCGAGACGCGGCCGAAGTGGAGCTCGACACCGGCGCCCTCGGCGCCGCGCAGCGTCGCCTCGATCGCCGTCCGGGTGTCCTTCTTCACCTGCGTGTACCAGTCGACGCGCGCGGGCGCGACCGTCGCGACGCGCGCGTCGTGGTCGAGCGAGAGCACGAGGTACTGCTCGCCGAGGTGGAGGTAGATCGCCCCCTCGTGCACGGACGAGTAGGCGCGGGCGCGCTCGACGAGGCCGAGCACGGAGCCGGTCTCCGCCTCGACGATCGTGAACGACGCGGCGTCGCCGGAGCGGAGCGAGAAGCGGCCGGCGGGATGGTCGCGGCCCTTCCACACGTAGCCGGCGCGGGTCGGCTCGAGCTCCGGGTGCTGCGCCGCCCGGGTGAGCGCCTCCTCGCCGAGCGTGGCGGCGTCCGCGGCGGCGATCGGCCCCTCGAAGGCCGCCGCGGCGACGTGCGGGTCGAGGATGCGCGGGTTTGCGTGGTCGAGCCGGGCCGCCTCGACGCGGCGGGAGAGCAGCGCCTCCGGATCGCGCATGAAGAACTGGTCGAGTGCGTCCTCGCTCGCCACGAGGATGGCAAGTCCCTTCCCGCGCCGGCCTGCGCGGCCCCACTGCTGCCGCAGCGAAGCGACCGTGCCGGGGAAGCCGACGGAGATGGCGCAGTCGAGCTGCCCGATGTCGATGCCCAGCTCGAGCGCGTCGGTCGCGGACACCCCGAGCAGCTCGCCGGCGACGAGCCGCCGCTCGATCGCACGCCGCTGTTGCGGCGTGTATCCCGCCCGGTAGGGCGCCAGCCGCGCCGCCGTCGCAGGGCCGACGCGCTCGGCTGTGAAGCGGTGGATGAGCTCGGCCGCCTTGCGGCTCTTGGCGAAGCAGATCGTGCGCAGGCCGCGCGACACGAGCGCCGCCATCAGGAGCGACGCCTCGGCGAGCGCGCTCGTGCGGGTGCCGAGCTCCGGGTCGAGCAGCGCGGGGTTCCAGAGGGCGATCTCGCGCTCCGCCTTCGCGGACGTGTCGGTGTCGACGACCGTGACGGACATGCCCGTGAGCGCGAGCGCGAGCTCGCCGGGATTCGCGATCGTCGCCGAGGCGAGCAGGAACTGCGGGTCGGCGCCGTAGGCGCGTGCGAGGCGTCGCAGGCGCCGGAGCACGTTGCCGACGTGCGAGCCGAACACGCCGCGATACACGTGGGCTTCGTCGACGACGACGTAGCGCAGGTTGTGCAGCAGGTCGGCCCAGCGGTCGTGGTGGGGGAGGATGCCGACGTGGAGCATGTCCGGGTTGGTGAGGATCACGTTCGCCCACGTGCGCACCTGGCGGCGCCGCTCGACCTCCGTGTCGCCGTCGTAGATCGCCGCCTTCAGCCCCGGGAGGCGCAGCTCCAGGAGCGAGCGTGCCTGGTCCTGCGCGAGCGCCTTCGTCGGGTAGAGGCAGAGCGTGCGCGCCTTCGGGTCGCGCGCGACCGCGTCGAGCAGCGGCAGCGTGAACGCGAGCGACTTCCCCGAGGCCGTTCCCGTCGTGACGATGAAGCTCGCGCCGCGCCGCGCCGCTCTCCATGCCTCCGCCTGCTGGGCGTAGAGGCCGTCGATGCCGCGCAGCGCGAGCGCCGCGGCGACGAGAGGACTGAGGTCGGCGGGAAGCTGCTCGCTTCTCCCCGTGCGCGCCGGCTCCGCGGCGAGGTGGGCGAGCTCCTCGCCTGCGAGCAGGTCGGCCCATCCTGCGGGCGGCGCCACGTCAGCGTTCGAGGTAGGGGGCGAGGGCACGCTCGTAGCGGCCCCTGCCGTGCGCCCCGACGATCGTCTCCTGCGGCTCGCCGCCCACGAACAGGATCACGGTGGGGATCGACAGCACCCCGTAGCGGGAGGGCGTGCCGATGTTCTCGTCGATGTCGAGCTCGACGAGGCGCACGCGCCCCGCGGTGGCGCCCACGAGCTCCGTCAGCACGGGCGCGACGGCCTTGCACGGCCGGCACCACGGTGCGCCGAACTCGACGAGCACGGGAACATCGCTCGCGAGCACCTCGTCCGCGAACGTCGCGTCGGACACCTCGTGCATCCAGCGATCATACGGTCGCGCTCACGAAGCAGGGCCGAGGTGTCGTCGCGCGCCGGGCTCTCAGAGCCGCCCGCGCAGCGCGCGCCAGCGCAGCGCCGGCACCTTCCACACCGCCTCGAGCACGATCGCGCGACTCATCTTCGAGCCTCCGGCGACCCGGTCGACGAACGTGATCGGCACCTCGACGACGGTGAAGCCGCTGCGCAGCGCACGGTAGGTCGTCTCCACCTGGAACGCGTAGCCGCGGGCAGCGATCGCGTCGAGGTCGATCGTCTCCAGCACCGTGCGCCGGAAGCACTTGAACCCGCCGGTGAGGTCGCGGACGCGGACGCCGAGCACGGTGCGGGCATAGAGCGAGCCGGCCGCCGAGATGACGCGCCGTGCGAGCCCCCAGTTGACCGTGCCGCCGCCCTCCACGTAGCGGGAGCCGAGCGCCACGTCGGCTCCGGCCTCGCAGGCTGCGATCAACCGCGGCACGTCCTTCGGGTCGTGGGAGAAGTCGCAGTCGACCTCGAGCACGAGCGCCGCCCCCGCGGCGAGCGAGCGCCGGAAGCCCGCGATGTACGCGGGCCCGAGGCCCTCCTTGCCGGGCCGGTGCAGAACGTCCAGCCACGGCAGCTCGCCGGCGAGGCGGTCGGCGATCTCGCCGCTGCCGTCCGGCGAGTTGTCGTCGATCACGAGTACCCGGTCGCATGTGACGTCGATCTGCGCGCCGAGCGCGCGCACCATCGGCTCGAGGTTCTCGCGCTCGTTGTACGTCGGCAGGCAGACGACCGCGCGCATCGCGGAATCTTGCCCGACGCGGCGGGCCTATGATCGACGGGTGGCAGCCGCGCTCCCCCGCAACGGCGATCTCGCCGACCAGCTCGAGCTGCTGGCAGACCTGTCCGAGATCCTCGGCGAGCAGCCGTTCCGCGTGCTCGCCTACCGGCGCGCCGCCGCGAGGATCCGCGACACGGCGGCGTCCGTCGCAGAGCTCGCGCTCGCGGGCACGGCGAGGGAGCTGCCGGGCATCGGCAAGACGATCGAGGCGAAGATCGTCGAGGCCGTCGAGAGCGGCGAGATGCAGGCGCTCTCGCGGCGGCGGGCGCAGGTGCCCGGCGAGGTGGCCTCGTTCATGCGCCTGCCGGGCCTCGGCCCGAAGACCGCGGCGCGGATCTGGCGCGAGCTCGGCGTCACGACGCTCGCCGGCCTCCGCGAGGCGGCCGAGCGGCAGCGGCTGCGTGCCCTGCCCGGGTTCGGGCAGAAGTCGGAGGAGAAGATCCTGCGGGCGCTCGCCGAGGGCGCGGCGGCCGGCGAGCCGCGCCGGGGCCTGCTCGGCTCCGGCCTGCCGCTGCTGCGCGAGGTCGTCGAGGCGCTGCGTGCGCACCCTGCGGCCGTCGAGGTGTCGGAGGCGGGCAGCGTCCGCCGTCGCAAGGAGACGTTCCGCGACCTCGACGTGATCGCCACGGCCGCCGACCCGGCCGCTCTCACCGCGCACTTCGTCGCGCTGCCCTGGGTGCTCGAAGTCGTCGCGCACGGCGACAGCAAGGCGACCGTGATCACGAAGCAGGGGCTGCGCCTCGACCTGCGCGTCGCCGCGCCCGAGAGCTACGGCGACCTCCTGCAGCACTTCACGGGCTCGAAGGAGCACAACGTGGCGCTGCGCGAGGAGGCGCAGCGCGGCGGCCTGTCGGTGTCCGAGTACGGCGTCACGGTGAGCGAGACCGGTGAGGTGCGCACGTTCCGCGACGAGGAGTCGCTGTACGCGTTCCTCGGCTACGCGTTCATCCCGCCGGAGCTGCGCGAGAGCGCGGGCGAGCTCGAGGCGGCACGCACAGGCACGCTGCCGCATCTCGTCGAGCTGGCAGATCTGAAAGGCGACATGCACTGCCATTCCAGCTGGTCGGCGGACGGGAGGGCCTCGATCGAGGAGATGGCGCGCGCGGCCGCGGCACGCGGCTACCGCTTCCTCTGCCTCACCGACCACTCGCACTCCCTGCGCGACGGCCGCATCGAGGCGCAGTGGGAGGAGATCGCGGCCGTCAACGAGCGCGTGGCGCCGTTCCGCGTGCTGCGCGGCGTCGAGGCGAACATCACGGCGAAGGGCGACGTCGACCTCGCGGACGAGGTGCTGGAGCAGCTCGACTGGGTCGTAGCGTCGCTCCACACCTCGTTCGACCGCAGCCCGACAGAGCGCATCCTCGCCGCGATCGAGAGCCCGCATGTCGACTGCATCGGCCATCTCAGCGGGCGCCGGCTCTCGCGCCGCCGCGGCGCCGACGTGGACGTCGAGCGCATCGTCGCGCGTGCCGCGGAGACGCGCACCGCGCTGGAGATCAACGCGCAGCCGGAGCGGCTCGACATGCGCGACGTCCACGCACGCCTCGCCGGCGAGGCCGGCGTGCTCGTCCCCGTCGACAGCGACGCCCACACGACGCAGGCGCTCGCCTACGCGGAGCTCGGCATCGGCCAGGCGCGGCGCGCCTGGCTGACGAAGGATCAGGTGCTCAACACGCGCACATGGGCGCAGATCGCGAAGATGCGCGGGTGAGCAGCTTCCGGGACGACGGCGCCGCGGCGCTCGAGTGGGTCGCGTCGTACCTCGAGCGCGTACGCGAGTACCCGGTGCTCTCCACGGTCGAGCCGGGGCGGATTCGCGCCGCGCTGCCGCCGGCGGCGCCCGAGGCGCCCGAGCCGTTCGCGGCGCTGCTGCGCGACCTCGACGAGGTGCTGATGCCCGGCATCACCCACTGGCAGAGCCCCCGCTACTTCGCGTACTTCGCGACGACGGGCGGCGAGCCCGGCATCCTCGCCGAGCTGCTGATCGCGGGTCTCAACCAGGTCGGCATCCTCTGGCGGGCCTCGCCCGCCTTGCAGGAGCTGGAGGAGGTGACGCTCGACTGGCTGCGGCAGCTGCTCGGCCTGCCCGATCCCCTGCACGGACACATCGAGGACACCGCCTCCTCCGGCCTCGTCACGGCGCTCGCCGCGGCGCGTGCCGCCAGGCCGGAGCGGCGGGTCGTCGTCTGCTCCGAGCACACGCACTCGTCGACGACGAAGGCCGCGCGCCTGCTCGAGCTCGAGTTGCGCACCGTGCCCGCCGACGGCACCCACGCGATGCGTCCCGACCTCGTCGACCTCTCCAATGCCTGTGCCCTCGTCGCCACCGTCGGGACGACGTCGTCGGCCGCCGTCGATCCCGTCTCGCTGCTCGCGGACATGACCGCCGCGGAGGGCGTGTGGCTGCACGTCGACGCGGCCTATGCGGGCGCCGCCGCCGTCTGCCCCGAGCTGCGCCACCACTTCGCCGGCTGGGAGCGCGCCGACTCGATCGGCGTCAACCCGCACAAGTGGCTGTTCACACCGATGGACTGCTCCGCGTTCTTCTCGCGGCGGCCCGACGACCTGCGCCGCGCGTTCAGCCTCGTGCCGGAGTACCTGCGGGTGAGCGAGGACGTGGTCAGCCTGAGCGAGTACGCCTCCCCGCTCGGACGCCGCTTCCGGGCGCTGAAGCTGTGGGCGACGCTGCGCTGCTACGGCCGGGAGGGGCTGCAGGCGATCCTGCGCGAGCACGTGCGGCTCGCGGCGCTGTTCGAGTCCTGGGTGCGGGCAGAGCCGGGCTGGACGGTGTGCGCGCCGCGCCACTTCTCGCTCGTCTGCTTCCGCCGCGACGGCGGCGACGAGGAGAACGAGGCGCTGCTGCGGCGCGTCAACGACAGCGGCGAGGTGTTCCTCTCGCACACGAGGCTCGACGGGCACTACGTGCTCAGGCTCGCGATCGGCAACGCGCGCACGGCGGAGGAGGACGTCCGGCTCGCCTGGGACGTGCTCCGCCGCGAGGCGGCGGCGCTGTAGCGAAACGCGGCGCCTCGCCGCCCTACAGGGATCGCAGCAGCTCGAGCAGCTGGGCCGGGCCGGCGACCGTGAGGTCGGCCGCTTCGCGCAGCGCAGCGGGCGCCTCCGCTGACACGACCGCGACGCGCACCCCGCACGGGAGCCCGTCGAGTGCCCTGAACGCGTCCAGGTCGGTAGCGTCGTCGCCCGCGTAGAGGGCGCGGCGCAATCCCGAGCGCTGGAGCAGCTCCCCCACCGCGCTCCCCTTGTCGGCGTCCACCGGCGGGCGTACCTCCAGCACCTTGCGGCCCCAGCGGGGCACGAGCCCCGCCTCCGCGGCGGCGGCGGCGACGCCCTCGAGCGCCCGTCGGGCCGCCTCCTCGTCGGCGCTCTCGCGCCAGTGGAACGAGACGGTGAGCCGCTTGCGCTCGGCGGGCCAGGGCGCGGCGTCGGCGAACGCGGCGATCGCCTTCACCCACGCCTCTGCGCCGGGAGCGAGCTCGAGCCCGTGCTCGCCGACGTACGTGAGGTCGGGGACGCCGACCACGCGGGCGGCGTCGCTCCCGGGCCGGCCGCTGATGCAGGCCACGAGCCCGTAGCGGCCGGCGAGGCGGCGGAGCTCCGCGCGCGTCGCCTCGGGCACCTCCGCGCCTTCGGGCCGGTCGACGATCGGGGCGAGCGTGCCGTCGACGTCGAAGAGCAGCGCCGCCGCCGACGGCTGCGCGACGAGCGCACGGAGGGGATCCGGAATCTGCACCCCCGCCTAGGATACGCCAGTGCGCCTCGTCTTCATCGGCCTCGTCGCAGGAGTGTTCAGCTCCCTGTTCGGCGTCGGCGGCGGCATCGTGATCGTGCCGCTCCTGATCGGCTTCGCCGGGCTCGCGGCGAAGGAGGCGACCGCGGCCTCGCTCGGCGCGATCGCGATCACCGCGCTCGCCGGCGTCGTCCTCTACGCGGCGCACGGCAAGGTCGACCTTGCCTACGCCGCGCTCGTCGGCGTGCCCGCGATGGCCGGCGCGCTCGCCGGCTCGGCCGTGCAGCGGCGCCTGTCGGGGCGCGCGGTGACGATCGGCTTCGCGCTGCTGCTCGCCGCGATCGGCGTCAGGTTGCTCGTCGCATGAGCACGACGACGATCGTCCTCGCGCTGGCGCTCGGGCTCGCCGCCGGCGTGCTGTCGGGCCTGTTCGGCGTCGGCGGGGGCATCCTCTTCGTGCCGACGCTGCTCGCGCTCGGTCTCGGCCAGGTCGAGGCGGCGGCCACCTCCCTGCTCGCGATCGTCCCGACGGCCGCGGTCGGCATCTGGCGGCAGACGCGCTACGGCAACATGCGGGTGCGGCCGGCGCTCGTCGTCGGGATCGCGTCGATCGCCGGGGTCGAGGTGGGCGTTCGCGTCGCGACGTCGCTGTCGGAGAGCGTGCTGCGGCGCCTGTTCGGCGTGCTGCTGCTGCTCGTCGCGGCCCAGCTCGTCGCCAGCACGGTCCGTCTCGGCCGGCGCCACCCTGGTGCGCGGTGAGACGCGCGCCGCTCCTCGCACTGCCGCTCCTCGCCGCGCTGATCGCCGCGATCGCGTCGGCGGCGCCCGCGCAGCCCGACGCGCGCGCGACCGCGATCGTCTCGCGCGTGATCCAGCCCGGCGTGCCCGACCAGCTCTCGATCGCGCTCGCGACCCCGCAGGCGGCGAACGAGTCCCTCAGCGGCTATGCCTATCCCGACGACGGCTCGATCGTCCTCATCGGCTCTGCGAGTGCCGGGGTGGCGGCGGCGCCCGGCGTCTCGTCGAGCGCGCAGGGCGGGGTCACGGCCCTGGCGGTGTCGCTGTTCGGAGGCGAGATCACGGCCGCTTCGCTGGATGTGAAGGCGACGGCCGCAGCGGGAGCGGCAAACGCGTCGAGCGGCGTGTCGGAATCGCGTATCGCGGGCCTCACCGTGCTCGGCCAGCCGATCGCCGCGACCGCCAACGTCGTGCTCCCGCTCGCGGACTGGGGCACGCTGGAGGTGCTCGCCTCGGCCGTGGAGACGGCGCAGGTGCGGCCGCGATCGGCCGGCGCCACCGTCACCGGGCTGCGCGTCAGGCTCACCGCGGAGCACGCCGGCCTGCCCCCGGGCAGCGAGGTGTGGGTCGGCTCGGCGACGGCGGCAGCGACGGCGGCCGCGGCCGCGGGTGCCGCGCCGCCGCCGCAGACTCCTCCCACCGCCCGTCGCCCACCGGCGCGGCCCGCCGTCCCCGCCGGTGCGCCGAGAGAGCCGGGGACGTCGATCCCCGGCGTCCCGCCCGAGTTCGTGCGCACGGCACCCGAGGTGGCCGTGCAGCTGACGGGCGCGGGGTACCTGTTCCCAGTCTACGGTCCCGCCTCGTTCGGGGACACCTTCGGTGCTCCGCGCGCCGACGTCGCCGGCGGCTGGCATCACGGCGAGGACATCCTCGCGCCGCTCGGAACCCCTCTCCTCGCCGTTGCCGACGGCACCGTCTTCGCCGTCGGCTGGAACGACATCGGCGGCTGGCGGCTGTGGCTGCGCGATCGCGCCGGCAACGCGTTCTACTACGCGCACCTCTCGGCCTACTCGCCCCTCGCGGCCGAGGGTCGCAGCGTGCGCGCCGGCGACGTGCTCGGATTCATGGGCCGTTCCGGCGACGCGGAGCTCGGGCCGGCCCACCTCCACTTCGAGGTCCATCCCGTCTCGCTGCTGCAACGCGGCTACGACGGCGTCGTCGCGCCGTACCCGTTCCTCGTCGCGTGGCGGCGCGCGCAGGACGTCTCGTTCGCGGCCGGCCGCGCCTACCTGCCGCTCGACGGGCCGGGCGCCGGCGGCGCCGTCGCCCCGCCCGCGGGCGCCGTCCTGCTCGAGGCCGACGACATCTCCGGCCGCAGCGGCCTCGTTCCCGGCGCGCTCGAACAGGCGCTCGCCGCCAGCTCGCCGCAGCCGTCTCCCGCGGCCCGGGTCCGCTAGCGAGGATCGCGGGGAAGGGCGGCCTCGAGCGCCCCTCCCCGCGCTCGTCTAGCCGTCCTTCGTGCTCTCGCCAGCCTCGTCCGCGGCCTCGCCTGCGGCATCCGCCGCCTCCTCGGCCGGCGGCGCGTCGAAGCCCTCGAGTGGATGCAGGTCGTCGTCGCCGGCGATGCGGTCGAGCAGCCACTGCCGGGTCTGCGTTCCCGACCACGGGTTGTAGAGCGCGCCCGCCACGAGCCCTGCGAGCAGCATCGCCTTGCGCCCCTTGCGTCCCTTCCGCTTCTTGCCCTTGAGCGTGTCGGCGGCCCTGCCGAAGTCCTCGAGCGCCTTGCGCAGGTTCTCCTGCACCTTCGCGTCGGTCGCGAGCTTCGACGCGGACTGGGCGATGCCCCCGTTCTCGTGTACGAGCGGGCCGTACAGCCTGCGCGCGGCGCCGAACGCCTCCTTGAGGTCCTCGCGGAACCCCGGATCGTTGAGCGCGCGGTCGAGATACGGCTTCAGCGACTCGACGGCGGGAGCGATCTTCGCGGTCGTGTTCTTGGCCATCGTGCGGCCGTCCTTTCCTCGTGAATCGTGTCTCCCAAGTATGACGACGAACGGTCGCCTACGATGGGGCGGTCCCATGCGCCGCCTGAAGCGAATCCTGCTCGTTGCGGCCGCGGCCGCCGGCGCCGCCTCGTACGTGTGGGTGGCGGCGGTGCGCGCCGTCCCCGCCGTGCGCCGCCGCAAGGCGGAGCGCCGGCGCGCGGGGCCGTAGCCGCGCCGG
Organism: Gaiella occulta; assembly: GCF_003351045.1. Classification (GTDB taxonomy): domain Bacteria; phylum Actinomycetota; class Thermoleophilia; order Gaiellales; family Gaiellaceae; genus Gaiella; species Gaiella occulta. The sequence continues at coordinate 75,730 of NZ_QQZY01000005.1, read as the reverse complement.
GATCGTGCGACGCGCGCGCGGGCGGTATGTGTATTGATTCCGCTTCCGCCCACCCGCTGCACCCGAACCCGCCCTGGAGGTCTCGCCGATGGAACGCTGGACGCGCTTCGTGCTCCGCCACCGCTGGTCCTTCCTGATCGGATGGGTCGCCGTCTTCGCCGTCGCGGGGCTGGCGTCCTCGAAGCTGTCCGGCCTGCTCACGAACCGCTTCACGCTGCCGGGCACCGACAGCCAGCGGGCCGAGCGGATCCTGCAGGACCACTTCGGGCAGCGCTCGACCGGATCGTTCACGCTCGTCGCGAAGACGGACGGCGGCGACGCCGCGGCGCTCGTGCCGCAGGTGCGGGAGGCGGCGACGCGCGCCGCCGCGAAGCTGCCGACCGGCAAGCTCGTCTCCGTCCAGCCGCTCGGCGACTCGGTCGTCGCCGCGCAGATCGTGTCGGACCTCGATCCCGCCGACGCCAAGGGCAGCACCGACGCGATGCGGGCGGCGGCGGGCCCGATCGCGGGCGCCAAGCTGTACCTCACGGGCCAGGCGGCGACCGAGCACGACCTCGACCCCGTCTTCGCCCAGGATCTCAAGAAGGGCGAGCTCTACCTGGCGATCCCGATCGCGCTCGTCATCCTCGTCTTCACCTTCGGCACGCTGTCGTTCCTGCTGCCGTTCGCGTTCTCGCTCGTGACGATCCCGACGACGCTCGGGATCATCTGGATCTTCGCGAACTTCATGGAGCTGACGACGTACCTGACCAACCTCGTCTCGCTGATCGGCCTCGGCATCGCGATCGACTACTCGCTGCTGATGGTCTACCGCTTCCGCGAGGAGCTGCGGAAGGGCGCTTCGACCGAGGACGCGGTCGTGACGACGATGGGCACCGCCGGCCGCGCCGTCGTCTTCTCGGGCACCGCCGTCGCGATCGGCCTGGCGCTGCTGCTGTTCATGCCGCTGCCCTTCATGCGCGGCTTCGGCGTCGGCGGGCTCATCATCCCGACCGTCTCGGTCGTGGCTGCGCTGACGTTCCTGCCGGCAGTCCTGTCGCTGCTGGGGCGCCGGCTCGAGCGCGTACGGCTCCTGCCGAAGACGATCATGGACAGGCGCGCGGACCACGAGCGTGGGTTCTGGGCGAAGCTCGCGCGCTGGATCATGCGCCGGCCGTGGCCGGTCGCGATCGGCGCGACCGCGCTGCTGCTGCTGCTCGCCGCCCCCGTGCTCTCGCTGCAGCTCGGCCCGGGCTCGAACGAGGGCATCCCGAAGCGGCTCGAGTCGGTGCAGGGCCTCGACGTGCTGGCGGCGGCCGTCGGCGCGGGCGCGACGGCGCCGACCGCCCTCGTGATCGACACGGGCAAGGCGGGCGGCACGCGCGATCCCGAGATCACCGCGGCGCTCGGGCGGCTGCGCAGGGGACTCGAGGCGGATCCACAGGTGGCGCGCGTCGACTTCGCGGCCGGCGACCGCCAGCACGTCGACGCGAGCGGGCGCTACCTCAACGTCCAGGTGATCGGGAAGAGCGACTACGGCAAGCCGGAGAGCCTGGCCTTCGTCGATCGCCTGCGCGGCGACATCGTGCCGGCGGCCCGGTTCCCGGCCTCCGCCAGGGTCGTCGCGGGCGGCGGCCCCCCGGGCGGCAAGGACTTCATCTCGCTCACCTACAGCTGGTTCCCGTGGCTCGTCGTCGCGGTGCTGGTCGCCACCTACGTCCTGCTCGTGCGAGCCTTCCGCTCGCTGCTCTTGCCGCTGAAGGCGATCATCCTCAACGGCCTCTCGATCGGGGCCGCCTACGGCCTGCTCGTGGTCGTGTTCAAGTGGGGCTGGGGCGAGCCGCTCGGGCTGATCGCGTACGACCAGGTCGAGGGCTGGATCCCCGTGATGCTGTTCGCGATGCTGTTCGGCCTGTCGATGGACTACGAGGTGTTCCTCGTCAGCCGCATGCGCGAGGAGTGGGACGCGGGTGCGAGCAACGAGGACGCCGTCGTCGTCGGGCTCGAGAAGACGGGCCGGCTCGTCACCGCCGCCGGGCTGATCATGTTCGCGGCCTTCATGGGCTTCGTGGCAGGATCGATCGTGGGCCTGCAGCAGTTCGGCTTCGGCCTCGCCGCCGCGATCCTGATCGACGTCACGATCGTGCGCTCGCTGCTCGTGCCGAGCGCGATGAAGCTGTTCGGCCACGCCAACTGGTGGCTGCCGGAGGGTGTCGCGCGCATCCTTCGCGTGCCGTCCTCGCCGCTCGGGGAGCACCGGCCGATCCTGCGGCCGGCCGGGAAGTAGTCGTCCCGGACGACGGGGTGGGGCTCCTGCCTCACCCCGAGCGCCGCGCGCCCGTAGGCTGCGTCGATGCCGGCCCCGCCTCTCGTCCGCGGCAACCGCGCCGTGCGCCTGCTGTCGCTCTTCACCGGCCTGCTGCTGTTCGCGCTCGGCATCGTCCTCCTGCTCGAGTCGAGGCTCGGCCTGTCGCCGTGGGACGTGCTCAACCAGGGGGTCTCCGAGCACACGCCGCTCTCGTTCGGGGAGGCGAACGTCGCGATCGCGCTCGTCGTGCTCGTCGCGGCGCGGCTGCTCGGGGCGCGCATCGGGCCGGGAACCGTCGCCAACGCCATCTTCATCGGCCTCTTCGTCGACGGCCTGCTCGCGATCGACGCGATCGACGCGCTCTCCGGCTCGTCGCTCGCGACGCGTGCGGCGCTGATGGCGGGCGGCATTCTCGTCATCGGCGCCGGCTCGGCCTTCTACATCGGCGCCGGCATGGGGGCCGGCCCGCGCGACTCGATGATGCTCGTGCTCTCGCGCCGCACGGGAACGCGCATCGGCGCCGTGCGCGCCGGGCTCGAGGTCGCCGTCACGGTGCTCGGGTTCGCGCTCGGCGGCACCGTGGGCATCGGCACCCTCGCCTTCGCGCTGGGGATCGGCCCCTCGGTCGAGCTCGCGTTCTGGCTGCTCGAGCGCTCGCCGCTCGCGGACGCCGCGCCCGACATGTCCCACGCGGCCTGAGCGCGGGTACGATCGTGCGGCGATGAAGGGACTGGTGTGCGCCGGCGGCGAGGCGACCCGACTCGGGGAGTTGACCCGCGTCACGAACAAGCACCTGCTGCCGGTCGGCAGCTGGCCGATGATCTACTACCCGCTGCAGCTGCTGCAGCTCGCAGGCGTGCGCGAGGTGCTCGTGGTCACCGGCAAGGGGCACGCGGGCCAGATGATCGACCTGCTCGGCGACGGCCGTCTCTCCGCCCGCGGCAGCGACGAGCCGCTGCTCGAGCTCGATCTCACCTACAAGGTGCAGACGCGTCCGGGCGGCATCGCCCAGGTCGTCGGCATGGCGCGCGACTTCGCCGGCGACGAGCCGCTCGTCGTCGTGCTCGGCGACAACATCTTCGAGCACGCGCACGCGGACGAGATCGCGGCGTGGGGCGCCGCCGGCGCTGGCGCGCGGGTGTTCGTGAAGGAGGTGCCCGACCCGGAGAACTTCGGTGTCGTCGTCTACGACGAGCGGGGGCGCGTCGTCGACCTCGCCGAGAAGGCGGGCGTCGTCGACCTTCGTTACGAGGCGCCGCCGACGAGCGACGCGGTCGTCGGCCTCTACTGCTACCCGCCTGACGTGTTCGACGTGATCGAGAGCCTGCGGCCCTCGAGCCGCGGCGAGCTCGAGATCACCGACGTCAACCGTCACTACGCGCAGGCCGGGGCGCTCTCGGTGGTACAGGTGCGCGGCTGGTGGGAGGACGCCGGCAAGCACTGGCAGCATCTCGCCGAGATCGGCCGTCGCATCGACGAGACCGGGGTCAACAAGCCGTGATCGAGGGACTCCTGCGCCTGCCGCTGCGGCGCTTCGAGGACGAGCGCGGCTGGTTCTACGAGCTGCGCCGCGACAGCCTGCTGCCGAAGAGAACGGCGCAGACGAACGTCTCGTTCTCGCGCAGGGGCGTGATCCGCGGCCTCCACTACCACGAGCGCGGCCAGGACGACCTGTTCGCGTGCCTGCGGGGCACGGCGCGCGTCGTCGTGCTCGACCGGGTCAGCGGCGAGACCTTCAGCGAGGACATCGGCGACGACAACCCGGTGGCGATCTACGTCCCGGGCCGCCACGCCCACGGCTTCGAGGCGCTGACCGACCTCCTCTTCGCCTACCACGTGACCGAGGAGTACGACCCGTCCGATCCCGACGAGCACGGGATCCCCTGGAACGACGAGCGCGTCGCCCACCTGTGGAGCACGACGACACCGATCCTGTCAGCGCGCGACGCGTCCTGATCACCGGCGCGGGCGGCCAGCTCGGCCAGGCGCTGCGGCGGGCCTTCGCCGGCGACGAGGTGATCGCGCTGACGCGCGCCGACTGGGACGTCTCCTTCCCGCCGCCGCCCGGGCTGCCGCCGCTCGACCTCGTGTTGCACGCGGCGGCCTGGACGAACGTCGACGGGGCCGAGGACGACCCGCAGGCGGCGGCAGCGGTGAACGTCGGCGGCAGCGCCCACGCGGCGGAGCTCGGCGCCCCCGTCGTCGCGTTCTCGAGCGACTACGTCTTCGACGGCCGCAAGGGCGCGCCCTACGTCGAGTCGGACGGCCCGAGCCCGCTCTCGGCCTACGGCCGCACGAAGCTCCACGGAGAGGCCGCGGCAGGCGAGCGGGCGTGGGTCGTGCGCAGCTCGTGGCTCTTCGGCCCGACCGGCCACAACTTCGTGCGCACGATGCTGCGGCTCGGCGCGGAGCGCGACGAGGTCTCGGTCGTGGACGACCAGCGCGGCTGCCCCACCTACGTCGGGCACCTGGCCGCGGCGACGAGGGAGCTGGTCGACGGCGGCGCCCCCTTCGGCGTCTGGCATCTGGCCGCGGCGGGCGAATGCACGTGGGCCGGCTTCGCCGAGGCGATCTTCGCGCAGGCGGGCCTCGACTGCCGCGTACGCCGCGTCACGACGGCGCAGTTCGGCGCGCGGGCGCCGCGGCCCGCCTACTCGGTGCTGCGCAGCGAGAAGGGCGCCCCCGAGCTGCCCCACTGGCGCGAAGGGCTGGCGGAGTGCATCGCGCGCATCGGAGCGGCCACCTGACGCCCTGCGGCCGGCGAGCGGGTGTCCGTTCCCCTCGATCGAGTGAGGCGGTCGCGGCCCCGGCTACCGCCGCCGCTCGCCGGCCGCGCTGAACGGCCCCCACCGCGGTAGCGAGAAACGGAGCGTGGTCGGGCCGCCGGGGCGGCTGTCGATGTCGAACGTCCCGCCGAGCAGGCGCACGCGCTCGCTGATCCCGACGACGCCGAGGCGCCCCCGCTGTGCCGCCCGAGCGAGACCGCGGGCCACCTCGAACCCCTGGCCGTCGTCCGTGATGCTCACCTCCGTGGTGGAGCGCCGCGTGCGTACGACGACTTCGGCCGCCGTCGCGGCGCTGTGCTCGCGCACGTTCGAGAGCGCCTCCTGGACGGCGCGGAAGATCACGATGCGCTGCGAGGCGGTGAGAGCGCCGACGTCGCCGCGGACATCGACGCGTGCGTCGATGCCGGTCCGCCTCGTGAACGCCTCGGCCTCGCGATGGAGCACCTCGCCGAGCGGCCGGGAGACGGTGCTCGTCGTCTCGAGCGACTGGGCAGTTTCGCGCAGGTCACGGTCGAGCTCGGCGAGCCTTGCGAGAGCGTCGTCGAACCGTCCCCGGGCAAGCTCGCGACGGCTCTCGAGGATGAACGGGTCGAGATCGCGCTGGAGCTGCTTCACCTCTGCGGCGAGCGCGAGGACGTCCTGCATCGGGCCGTCGTGGAGGTCGAACGCCAGCCGCGTGAGCCTGCGCTCGGCGGCGACGACGAGCGACTCCTCGCGCGTGCGGCTGCGCTCGAGCAGGAACTCGCGCTCGAGAATGGGTCCGATCGCCGTCGCGGCCTCGTGGAGGAACGCGGATGCCGGCGCACGGTCGGCGGCGGCGAGCCTGCCGACGACGGCGCCGGCACGTTGCCGGAACCGCCACACCGGAGCGGAGCGGATCGTCGACCGGCCGGCGACGCGGAGCGCGGACGAGCCGCGGAGAACGGCGCGCACCTCGCGGCGCACCTCGCGTCCGAGCTCGCCGGGGCCCAGGTTGAGCAGGCACTCCGCCTCGCCGTCGGCGCTGCGCCGCCACAGGGAGATCTCGTGGAAGATGCGCAGGTCGACGAGCGGCCGTAGCTGGATCCCGATCGCGACGAGCGGCGGCAGCTCGAACAGCTGCGGCGCGGCGAGCACGCGGCCGTAGAGCATGAAAGCCGCGGAGGCCGGCGTCACGCCGAGGATGCTCGCGAGCTCGGCGGCGGCGGCCCGCACGTCGGCGTCGGTCAGCTCTCCTTCGGCGCCGAGGGCGACGATCGCGTCGCCTGCGAACGTCAAGGCCGTGTGCGCCTCGGCGCTCGCAGCGTCGCAGCCGGCGGCATGGGCGAGCTCGGATCGCTCGCGCGCGGACCGCAGGATGCCGTCGAGCGGGTGGACGCGGTCGGAGGGGTGGCCGAGCAGCACCGCACGGATCCGTGCGAGCGCACCCGGCTCTGCGGCGGCCGCCGCGGCCCCGGCCGGCCGCCGATGTCCGCTTGACGCCGCTGTCGACGGCGGCAGCTTGGCCCGCCCGCTTTCGCCGTTCTCTGTCATCGAGCCCTCCTCATGGAGTCCTTCGTCCGCGGGCCGCTCCCGGGATCCACCCGGAGCCGTCGAGCCGAAGCGTGGCTCAGCAACGGCGATCCCGCAAGGGGGATCTTTCGCGACGGGCCGGCAGGGTCAGGCAGAGGGGCGCTCGTACGCCGCCTCGGCTGCGAGCGCGGCCGTGATCGCCGCGACCAGCTCTTCGGTCTCGTTCCACTTGTCGTAGATGCGAACTCCCACGGCCGCGCGTGCCGCGACGTCGGGAGCGCCGACGAGGAAGATCGGCACGTCGGGGCTCAGCGCCCGCGCCGCGTTCGCGGTCGCGAACCCCGCGGCGGCCTCCTCGTGGACGTCGAGCACGATCAGATCGGGCCTCTCGGCCGCGTCGAGCGCGCCCACGAGGGCGTTCGGCTGGACGCTGCCGATCAGGTCGATCCCCTGGCCGTCGAGCAGGAAGCGCGCGAGCTTGAGGAAGCGCGCGTCGCGGCTCGCGAGGAGGCCGCGCGAGCGCCTGCTCTCGCCGAATTCCGGTGTCGCGGCAGTCGGGCCGGGGGGCGCCGCCGGCGTCGCCGACGCCCAGGCGACGCGGTCGCCCACACGGAGGCCTCTTCGCTCGCACTCGCCGGCCCGCAGCTCGACGACCTCCCGCGAGCCCCGGCAGGACGCGGTGCGGAACGGTCGCACGGAGGCCGCGACGCGAAGCACGCGCAGGTCCTGGTCGAGGAAGACGACGTCGATCGGGAACTGCATGAACGCGGTGTGGATCGAGAAGGATGGGCGCAGCACGACACCCTCGTCGCTCTGCACCGATCGGCGGAAGAGCAGTCCGCGCATGCGGCGGAGCATCGTGTCGGCGACCCTGACCCGCTCGCAGACGATCCTGCCGTCTTCGCGACGGAGTGTCAGCAGCCCGTGACGGCGGCGCACCTCAGCTCCCGAGCGTGTTCTTGATCGAGATCAGCGCGGGCAGCAGAAGGACGACGAACATGGCGGGGAAGATGAGGAACACGAGCGGGAAGAGCATCTTGATGGGCGCCTTCTGGGCCTGCTCCTCCGCCCTGGCCTTGCGCTTCTTGCGCATCTCCGCTGCGAGGTTGCGAAGGATCTGGCCGATCGAGACGCCGAGGAGCTCGCCCTGCACGATGGCTCGCACGAACGAGCGGATGCCCGGCGTGTCGGCACGCTGGACGAGTCCCTCCAGCGCCTCGGCCGAGGATCGACCCATGCTCTGCTCCTGCAGCGTGAGGCGAAGCTCCTGGGCGAGAGGGCCGTCGAGCTGTTCGGACGCCATCCGCAGCGACCCGACGAAGCCGATGCCCGCCTCGACGGTGACGACGAGGAGGTCGATCAGGTCGGGCAGGGCCTTGTCGATCTCGTGGTAGCGCGTCTTCAGGCGCCGCGCCAGCACGATCGAGGGGAGGGCCCAGCCGAACAGTGCCGCCACCGGCAGCCCGACGACGTAGATGACGGGCTTGACGCCGGAGAAGGCGCCGAGGACGGCCCAGAGCCCGAGGCAGGAGACCGCCCCGATTCCCTGCGCGGCGAAGAACGTTCGTGGGGTGACGGTGTAGAGACCCGACGAGACGAGCTTCGCGCGAATCGCTTCCTCGCGTTGCGGGCCGTGGCGGGCGGCGATCGCGTCGCCGAGCAGCGAGACCAGATCCGCGGCCGAGCGCGGCCGCCGCCGCTCCTCGCGCTCTTCGAGCGGCCGGCCGGAGAAGCCGTACTTGCCGATCTGCCCGAGCGTGCGCCGCGTGCCCGAGGTCGGTCGCACGAACACCCAGACGATCGCCGCGACCGCGGTCGCGAGCAGGAAGACGGCGACGGCGAGCGCGAGCGTGGTCATCTAGACCTCGATCTCGACGATGCGCTTGATGATCAGGGATCCCGTCACGACCATGAGGGCGGCGACGACCATGGCGAGCTTGCCTCCGGTCGTCTCCCAGAGCGGGCGCAGGTAGTCGCGGTTGATCGAGTACATCGCGAGGAACAGGCCCACGGGGAGGAGCGAGACGATCCAGCGGGCCATCCTGCCCTGTGCGGTGAGGGTGCGCACCATGCGCAGCAGCTCCATCCTGTTGCGGATGTTCTCCGACACCTGGTCGATCACCTCCGCGGCGTTCGTCCCCGCCTCGCGCTGCAGCCGCGCCACGAACGCGACCTGCTCGAGGTCGCGGTTCTGCATCCGCTGCGCGACGACGTGCAGCGCGGCGTCGAGGGGGACGCCGAGCTGCTCGTCGGCGAGTGCCCGCCCGAGCTCGCTGCGCGACGGCTCGTCCGCGGCTTCGACGGTCACCGACAGCGCCCCGACGATGCTGTGGCCTGCCCGCAGCGCGGACGAGACGACGTCGAGGTTGTCCGGCAGCTGCTCCACGAACGTCTTCCGCGTTCGCCTGACCCGGGCCGAGACGTACGCCCGCGTGCCGAGCGGCCCGAGGAGGCCGGACGCCAGGCCCCAGGGCGTGCCCAGGATCAGCGCGACGACGAGGCCGAGCAGCGCGGAGCCGGCGAGGGTGAGGAGGACGATGCGGGCCGAGGAGACGTCGATGCCGGCGATCTCGACCTCGGGCGCGAGGAGGTTCCTGACGCGGCTCTCGGGGGTCGGCTGCTCCTGCGGCCGCCCTCCGTCCCGCCCGGACGGCGCCGCCTTCGCGACCGTCGCGAGCGCGTCACCGGGGTCGGCGACGAACTGCGCGACGCGCCAGCGGACGCTGCGCCGCCGGCGCTGGTCGTTGACGACGAGCACGGTCGTCGCGACGACCATCGTCAGGACGGCGCTCGCGAGGACGATCCCGGCGGTTCCGCCCAGGGTCGAGGCGACGACGTTCACGACGGCGCCGGCCCCCGTGCCCGCCTTCCGCGCAGGTCGGGTTTCATCGCCGCTCTCGCTTCTCGCGCATGCCGCCGTATTCGTCGCGCACGAAGAGGTCCGGCGAGACGGCGATCGAGCGCCGCTCGAACTTTCCCATCTGCCCCGGTCGCAGGCCCGTCGGCAGCAGGGCTCCGTTGACTCTCCGGTCGATGATCGAGTCGACGTGGAACTCGAAGATGTCCTGGAGCGTGATCACGTCGGCTTCCATCCGCTGCACCTCGGTGATGAGGGTGATGTGCCGGGAGCCGTCCTCGAGCCGCTCGAGATGGATGATCAGGTCGAGCGCGGCCGCGAGCTGCTGGCGGATCGCGCGCATCGGGAGGTCGAGGCCCGCCATCAGCACCATCGTCTCGATGCGTGCGAGCGCGTCGCGCGGGGAGTTCGCATGCACCGTCGTCAGCGACCCTTCGTGGCCGGTGTTCATCGCCTGGAGCATGTCGAGGGCCTCGGCGCCGCGAACCTCGCCGACGATGATCCGATCGGGACGCATGCGCAGCGAGTTGCGGACGAGGTCCCTGATCTGGATCTCGCCGTCGCCCTCGATGTTCTTCGGGCGCGACTCGAGGCGGAGCACGTGGCTCTGGTGCAGCTGCAGCTCGGCCGCGTCCTCGATCGTGACGATGCGGTCGGTGCTCGGGATCGCGGCCGAGAGCGCGTTCAGCAGGGTCGTCTTGCCGGTTCCCGTGCCGCCCGAGATGAGGATGTTGAACTCCGCCTGGACGCAGTGCGTGAGGAACGTGGCGGCCTTCTCGGAGATGGTGCCGATGCGCAGCATGTCGTCGAGCATCAGCCGCTTCTTGGAGAACTTGCGGATCGTCAGCAGCGGGCCGGAGAGCGACAGCGGCGGGATGATGACGTTGACGCGGCTGCCGTCGGGCAGCCGCGCGTCGACCATCGGCGAGGATTCGTCGACGCGGCGTCCCACCTGCGCGACCATCTTGTTGATGATCCGCCGCAGGTGCGATTCGTCGCTGAAGCGGACGGTCGTCTCGTACAACCGGCCCTGGCGCTCGATCCAGATCTCGGCCGGGCCGTTGACCATGATCTCGGTGATCGTGTCGTCGGCGAGGAGCCGCTCCAGCGGGCCGTAGCCGAGGATGTCGTTGGCGATCTCGCCGGCGAGACGCTCGCGCGCGTCGCGCGAGATGCCGACCTCGTCGGCGAGATTGCGCCTGATGTCGACGGCCACGCGCTCGCGCAGTGCCGCCGGGTCCGTCGCGACGTCGGAGAGCTGCGGCCCGAGCTCGGAGATCACCCGCATGTGGATGCGGTTCTTCAGCTCGGCGAACGGCTCGAGGTTGGCGGGTGCGACCGGCCGCGCGGCCGTGAGGCGCTCGTGCAGCTCCATCTACTTTCTCCTTCCGAAGACGCGGAGCCCGCGTGTGGCGCCGGCCGCGGCCACCGGCTCCGCTATCTCCGCGTCGGTGTAGAACCCCGCGAGGCGGCGGAAGGCGACGGCCGCCGCCGACTGCGGCCGGGTGGTGACGATCGGCACCCCTTCGTTGACGCTGCGGGGGATCTCGCGGTCGCTGGGGACGAGCACGTCCGGCGGCCGGCCGAGGACGGTGCCGACGTCGCCCGTCGAGATGCCGACGCGGCTGTGCGCGCGGTTGAGCACGAGCCGGATGTGGTCCGGGTCGTAGCCCATCAGCTCGAGCGTCTCGAGCCCGAGCTTCGTGTTCTTGAGCGAGAGCGAGTCGAGCATCCCGACCATCACGAGGTCGGTCGCGAGGTCGATCGAGGCGATCACCTCCGGCGTGAAGCCCGGCGGCGTGTCGACGATGACGGCGTCGTACGTGTCCCGCAACAGTGCGTACACCTCGCGCACGGTCTCGACCGAGACGGCGCTCGACTGGTCGGGCCGGCTCGGGGCCAGCAGGGCGCGGACGCCGGAGACATGGGTCGCCATGTGCGCGTCGAGCGCGGCGGCGTCGATGTGGCCCGACGCGGCCACGTCGTAGATCGTCTTCCCGGGTGGGAGGCCCATGCAGAGCGCGATGTCGCCGAACTGCAGGTCGAGGTCGACGATCGCGACCCGCTCGCCCGCGTCCTGCATCGCCACGGCGAGGTTCGTCGAGGTCAGGGTCTTGCCGGTGCCTCCCTTCGGTCCGAGCACGACGACCAGCCGACCCGTGTCCGAGCCGCGCACGCGCGCGCCTCCCCGGCGGGCGAGCGCCTTCTGGATCGTGAACGAGACCGCCTTCCCGGGCTGGGGGAGTATCAGGATGTCCTCGGCGCCGGCCTCGAAGACGCGCTGGACGAAGCCGTTCGACGACCCCTCGCAGAGGACGATGACGGGCCGCTCTCCGTCCTGGTTGACGGCGCTCTCGATCAGGTAGAGCACCCGGTCCGAGTACCCCTCGCAGGCGATCAGGAGCGCGTCGCAGTCCGTGCTCTCGAGCGCACGGCCGGCCGCGTCCATGCCCTCGACGACGCTGACGACGTCGACGTTCGCGTCGTCGGGCAGCGCGCCGAGGATCCGGTCGTGGCTGAGACCGGCGTCGAGGACGACGAGCGTGCGGATCGCGTTCGCCACGCTACGCCCTCCCCGTCCCGCGGCGGGGTGTCCTCTCGTCCGAAGGGCGCCCGGGATGCGCCGCCGACACGCTGCTCACCGTCTGCTGCATCTCATCTCCATTTCCCACGGCCCCCGACGTCATCCGCCCGCCCCTTCTCGTTATCGCGGTTTCCGCTGCTCCTGTCTACCCGGGGCGTACGTCTCACCTTACGAGAACGGCGACGCACGCGGCCGAATCGCCGGGGTTGCAGGGCTCTGTGCCCGCCGTGCCGTTCGCGGACGGCAGCACGAGCTTGAGGAAGTGGCCCCAGACGGCGCCGCTCGCCGCATCGTCGGGTCGCGGGTCGTTCTGGCCGTTGCAGCGCGACGGGGCGCCGTCCCAGCCGGTGACGTAGAACGCGCCGAAGCCGGTGATCGGGTACTCGTCGTTGCCGTCCTGCTTGGCGGGGAGAGCATCGGTGAGGAACACGGTCACGAGCCGCGGGTCGCCGGGCGAGATGTTGCTCGGCCAGCGGTTGGCGGTGCAGCTCGAGCCCGGGGCCCAGCGCCGGTTGTAGTTGCTGTTGTCGTTCCCGTCCGAGAGCGTCGACAGCTCACCGTCGCCGATCCCTCCGAGGCAGTCGAACGGCGCCGTCGTGCGGCAGGGGGCCGTGCCGGACTTGATCTGGAACGGGCCGCTGCAGCCGTTGTCGAACTGGCTCGAGAGGTTGCCGGAGCCGCAGTCGGCACCCGCGTCGGGTGTCACGACCTCGTTCGGATTGAGGCCCCGCAGCGTGACGGTGATCTGGCCGAGGGGCTGCCCTGTCGCCCTCGCGTAGTTCTGGAGCACGACGTTCGCGATCGGGCCCTGGTTGGCGGCCGTGCCCGCCTGGATCCGCGCCTCCCCGATGGTGGAGTAGCTGCCGTTCGCCGTGTTGCGCGCCAGGATCTTGACGGGCTGGGCGCCGTTCGGGCCGACGCCGGTGCGGGGGTTGACGGTGAACGTTCCGGACCAGTCGTTGCCCGAGCCGTGGGTGAGGTTGAAGGGGTTGTCGTTGCCGACCTGTGCACGCACGAACTGGTTGTTGGAATTCGCGAAGGACACGGTCGCGGTCACCGTCATCTGGCAGGGCGCGCCGTTGCGCGGGATGAAGTACGGGTTCCCGTTCGTGCACGAGGAGGCGGCCGCCGGCTGCAGCCGGATGTTCGTGAGCCGCGGCTGCTGCCCGCTCGTCTGGACGCGCGTGACGTAGGCACTCTGCGGGTAGCTCGGCGCGCCCGAGCCGCAGCCGACCTTGATCGAGATCGGCGCGTCGGCACCCGGCATGGTGAACGACGGCGTCCCGCTCCACTGCGTCGTGCTGCCCCCGACGCGCGCCAGCGCGACCGTGCCGTTCGGGTAGGTCGCGCTCACGCACGAGACGGCGGCCGCGTCGGCGAGGACGAACGGCCGCATGCCGCTCGCGCTGCTCGCCCGCATCAGCGCCACGCGCGCGCGGGCGGCGATCGTCGGCGTCGGCACGCCGAAGCCGGCGAAGAAGCTCGCCACCCTGTTCTCGCGCGCGGCAACCTCGGTCCAGTAGCTGCCCGCGGGCGAGATGTCGTCGGCCGCGTGGGCGCTGCACGGCCCGCCGGCGCTGCCGTCGGCCGTGTCGAGGCTCGTCGCGTTCACCTTCACGGTCAGCTTGGCCGGGTCGTTGACGCTCGCGTTGTAGCTGCTGCCGACGCCGGCGTACTGCTTGGCGACGTTCGTGATCGCGGCGCCCGTCGCGTCGGGGCTGGTCGCGCAGTCCTTGAACAGCGTGCCGTAGGCGACGCCGGCGGCGAGCGCGGCGGCGTCGACGCGGTTCTGGAGCTGGCGCTTGTGGACCCACCAGTTCCCGAAGTCGATCGCCATCGCCATGATCACCATCAGCGTCGGCACGGCGACGGCCACGACCACGAGCACGCTGCCGCGCTCGTCGCGTCTCAGCTGGCGCACTTCACCCACCCGGCGAGCTTGTCCGCGGTCGGCGCCTGCTCGAGGCGCATCGTCGCCTTGCCGCGGATCGTGATGTTCATCACGTCGGAGAGCAGCTTGATCGGGTTCGGCGCCGCAAGGGCCACCGTGACCGCGTCGCCGACCTGCGGCTGGGTCGGGCTCGCGCCGTCGAAGCACAGCGTGATCCCGGACGAGCCGACATTCGTCTGCAGCTCGCCGGTGAGGATCTGGCTCCGGATGTATGCCTTGATATCGTCGCCCGTCGGCGTCTGGTTGCCCGGAACCCTGTCGACCGCCGCCCAGCGGGCGCCCTCGTTCGCGAGGTGGTTGAGGTTGAGCCAGTAGTTGAACGTCTTGCCGAACTCGAACAGCCCGACGACGAGCAGCAGCAGGAGCGGGATCACGATGGCGAACTCGACCGTCGCCTGGCCTCGCTCCCCCCGCACCGAGCGGTGTCGCACCGCAGTCCCCCTTCTCCTTGCGTCCGTCGCCCGCTCGTCTCCCGGCCCGATACGACGATAGACGACCTCAGGTTAGCGCCGCCGGCGTGGAATGCAACGTTTTCGGCCTGGTGACGGTTGTGGGGCGGCGGCCCGGATCCTCAGCGAGGGGTGACCGGTGTCCGGTCACCCCTCGCGACCGTTTCGGTCGTCGCCGACCAGGCAGGTGATCGTCTGCGCGTTGCTAGTCCTTGACCGTGAATTGATTCGTATCGCTGCCGACGTTGCCCGAACCGTCGGCCTGAGTGGCGGTCACGTTGTAGACGTCCTTCTTCTTGAGCTTTGGTGAATTCGGATGGGTGACGGACCACGTCCCGGCTCCGCTACACGTTGCGCTCAGCACGTACGGGCTGTTCGAGTCCGCATTGGGCCCGCTGACGTACGTCACCGTGAGGTTGATCGTCGTCAGGTCGCCTGCAGCGGTGCCACAGGTCCCCGAGTAGGTCGGCTTATCGTCCACATCCGTCTGACCGTCGGACGGCGAGTTGATCACGATGGAAGGCGGAGTGGTGTCGCCCCCTCCTCCGCCGCCGCCTCCGACCGCGACGGCGCTGATGCTGCTCCCCGCCTTGCTGAAGAGACCGGTGATGCTGCCCTTCAGGAACGTCAGGCTCGCGATCGCGCCGAGCGAGACAATCGCGATGATGAGCGCGTACTCGACGAGCCCCTGTCCGGACTCGCTCGCCCGCAGCCGCCGCACAGGGCTCCAAAGGCGGCCGGCCAGGGATCTCAACGAAGTTCTCATGTTGTAACGCCCCCGTTTTTCGTTTGTGTCTCCAGCCGGCCCCGCTCTCCCGCATCTCGCCGTGCCGCTCTGGCACGAAAGGCCGTCCTACACGATGGAATGGAAGCCGGCCCCCACGGGGCGGCTGCCATCCCATCGCAGACATCGATCTAGGGCGCGCCGACGGTGACGCCGTTGATGGTGCTCCCGGCCTTGCTGAAGAGGCCCGTGATGGTGCCCTTCAGGAACGTGAGCGCAGCGATCGCGCCGAGCGAGACGATGGCGATGATCAGCGCGTACTCGACGAGGCCCTGGCCGCGCTCCTCCTCGCGAACCTGGAACCACGCGTTCTGCAGCCGCACAGCCACCGCGTTGAGAACATCCTGCATGTGAAACCCTCCCCTGCCGCAGTTATCGACGTTCCGTCCATCCGCCGGAGCAAGAAGCGATGCGCTCCCCGGCCGCCGACGCTCTGTCACTCTGCGGCGCGGGGCCGAATCCGGCAACTGGCGAAAAGTCTAGGATCGTCTCGACCGGGATGCAATGCTGCAGCGCCCTGGCGGCGCGGGTGCGACTCCGTACGGTGAGATCGTGAGACTGCCGAGCAGGTCGTCTCTGCGAGGGCGCCCGTCGCCCCGCCGTCTGCGCGACCTCGTCCTCTTCCTCGCGCTTCCGCTGGCGATCGTGCCGCCCTTTCTCTCGTACCACTACCGCCGCGGTCTGCTCGGCGTCGACTTCGAGCGGACGCTGCTCCCCGCCGCGCGAGCAGTGGCCGCCGGAGCCTCGCCCTACCCCGGATTCGGCTACCCGCCTCTCGCCGCGTTCGCCCTCACGCCGTTCACGCTCGTGCCCGGGCCGGATATCGTCTTCGCCGCGCTCCTCGTGGCGGCCGTCCCGGCGTCGCTGTGGCTCCTCGGCGTGCGTGACTGGCGCTGCTACGGGGCGGCGTTCCTGTGGACGCCCGTCCTCGCCGCCGTCCAGACCGGGAACGTCACGATCCTGCTCCTGCTCGGCACCGCGATCTGCTGGCGCAGGCGCGACTCCCTGTGCGGCGTCGCCGCGGCGGGCGGCCTGGCGATCGCCGCCAAGATCCTCTGCTGGCCGCTGCTCGCGTGGCTCGCGGCCACGCGCCGGGTCGCGGCCGCCGTGTGGACGGCGGCCGTCGCCGTGGCTGTGACCCTCGCCCTGTGGGGGTTGCTCGGCTTCTCGGGCCTCGCCGGCTATCCGGCCAGCCTGAGCAGACTGGGCCGCTCGGTGGCCTCCGACAGCTACACCGTCAAGGCCATCCTCGTGGATGCCGGCGTGGATCCGGCTCTGGCGCGGGCGGCGTGGGCCGCCGTCGCGCTCGCAGCGCTCGTTGCCGCGTTCCTGCTCGGACGGCGCGGCGACGACCGGCGCGCGTTCGGCCTGGCCGCGTTCGCGATGATCCTCGCCTCGCCGATCGTGTGGCTCCACTCCTACGCGCTGCTGCTCGCGCCGGTCGCGGTCATGCGCCCCCGCCTGTCGCCGGCCTGGCTAGTGCCGATCGCGTTCGTCCTCGTCCCTGGCACGGGCAACGGCGAAGCCTGGCAGACCGCCACGGCCCTCGGGGTGGCGGCATCGACGGTGGCGCTCGCACTCGCTCCGGAGGGCCGCCGTCAAGCGGCCGCGCCGGCCGCGCTCGATCCGCGCGCGAGCACGACCATGCCGCGGCCGCGGTAGAGCAGACGCATTCCCTGCCGGCGCAGGATCGCGACCCGGCGACGGTCCTCCGTCGGATCGACGACCACGATCGGATACGCGGCCGCCGCTCGCTGCCAGCCGGGCCGCACGGCCTTGAAGAGCGCGAGCGTCGCCAGCTCGCGGTCGTCGAGGAGCTCGAAGCGGATGTCGTAGGCGATGCGGCCGCGCAACGACGGCACCTTCCACAGCAACCAGTCGGCGTGGCGGTCGCTCGGGAGCACGGCCCGGCCCGCCGGGAGGCCGGGCAGCGCGGCTTCGACCGCGCGCGCGCCCTCGGACGACCATTCGCTCGCATACCAGCCGTCGCCGCGCGGCACCCACACGGCAACCGCCGTCGCGAGCGTCACGCAGGCCGCGACGCAGAGCACGAGACCGGTGCGCCGCCGCACCGGTGCCCGGTCGGGCGGGAGAACCGCGTCGAGCGCGACCGGCAGCAGCACCGACAGCGCGAGCGCGAACCAGACGATCCCGCGCGCGCTGCGCAGCGAGCCCGCGAGCGTGAGCGCGAGGACGCCGAGGTCGAAGAGCGACAGCCGCCGTCGCCCCATGACCGCGACCGCGACGGTCAGGAGCGCCACGACGAAGAACGCGATCTGGTAGCCGTGCGGCTTCGGCGCCTGCCATTCGGTGACCGCCTTCGCCACCGGACTGTCGACGAACATGAGCTTGTAGTAGCCGGCGACCGCCGTGCCGTACGGCGTCGCGAGGACACAGGCCCACGGCAGCAGCACGAGCGCCGCGCAGCGCCGGGCCGTCGCGCGGGTGGGGCGGCCCAGCATGAGCTCGCCGAGGCCGATGAGGCCGGCCCAGGTCGCGATCGCGGCGCCGAGGACGACCGACCCGTGGACGTTCGCCCACAGCACGAGGAGCGGGAACACGAGGAGCGTGCGGCGCCGCCGCAGCTCGCGATCGGAGGCGAGCAGGGCGAGCGTCACGACGAACAGCGGCAGCGCGACGGCCTGCGCCCGCAGCGTCCACGACCACGGAGCGACGAGCAGGCCGGCGGCGACGACCGGCAGCGTGCTGCGCGCGGTGGCGCCGCGCCGGCGCGCGGCGCCGATCGCGATCGCCGTGGCTGCCGTCACGAGGACGACGTGGAGGAGCAGCGTCGCCCGCAGCCCGGCGGCGGCGTAGGCTCCGTAGAAGGCGAGCTGGGCGAGCCACTGCTGGTCGGTCCAGGTGCGTCCGGACGGGATCACGGTGAGCGCCTCGCGGCCGGGAAGGCCGTGCTGGACGATCTCCCGCCCGGCGACGAGCGTCATCCAGCTGTCGCCGACGAGGATCTGCGGCGCGAGGCCGAGCAGCATCGTCCCCAGGGCCGCGACGAGCACGACGAGCAGGCTGTTGTCGACGCCGATCTCCACGAGGCGGGCCGCCCGGCCGCGGCTGCGCGACGGTGGAGCGACCACCGGCGACGTCTCGCGCGCGGATCCGATCGTGCTACTCGTCGCCGTAGAGCGGGCTCTCCACGAGCCCTTGCTGGTACGCGAGCCGCGTCGCCTCCGTGCGATTCTTGACGCCGAGCTTGCGGTAGATGTTCGTCAGGTGGAACTTCACCGTCTGCTGGGTGACCCACAGCTCCTTCGCGATCTCGTCGTTCGAGAGCCCGCGGGCAAGGGTCTTCAGGATCGACGTCTCCCGCTCCGTCAGGCCCGCCGCCCTGGCGCCGCCCGCCTCGGCCTCGCCGGCGAGCGGCGTCGCGCTGAACACGTTGCCCTCGATCGCCTGGCGCAGCGTGGAGGGCAGGTCGACCGGGTCGACGCTCTTCGAGATGTAGGCGCTCGCGCCCCGTCGCAGCGCGGCCTCGACGAGCTCCTGCGAGGTCGACGCCGACAGCATCACCACCTTGGTCGCCGGGTGGCGCCTGCGGATCTCGTCGAGGCAGGCGAGCCCGTCCATGTGCGGCATGCGGACGTCGAGCAGCACGAGGTCCGGCGTCGTGCGCGACACGATCGGCAGCACCTGGGTGCCGTTCTGCGTCTCGCCGACGATCTCGAAGCCGCCGTCTGCCTCGAGCGCCCGCCGGATCCCGTCGAGCATCAGCCTGTGGTCGTCTGCGATGACTACGCGCACCGGCGAAGTGTGGCAGACGGCTCGGTGCGCTCCGCCCTGCGCCGCAGCCGGCCCGGGCGCGGGCTCGAAGCCGTTGCACGACGCGATGCGCCCGTCTCGATCGGCGAGCGACCGCCTATCATCCGTGAATCGAGATGGCGGGCACAGGCATCGAACTGATCGTGAGCACGCTGATTCGTCCGATCAACGGATCGTGCGAGGAGACTCGCGACCGGCTCTCCGATCATCTCGAGGGCTCCTTGCCGCCGCGGCGCGAGCGGCGTGTGCGCAGGCATCTGCGCTACTGCCGGCGCTGCCGCTCGCTCTACGCGTCGCTCGTCCGCACCGTCGAGAGCGTTCGCGAGCTGGGTCGCCGAGATGACGCCGAGCTCTCCGGGTCTGCGGCCCGCGTGGTCGTCGAGCGAATCCGCCGCGAAGACTTGTGACGGATGCCGAGCCGGGGTGGCGCGGCGCTCGCCACGATCCGGAGAAGCGTCGGCTCCCGCGACCACCATTCTCGTTCGACGTCGCCGTCGTCGGCGGTGGAACGGCGGGGCTGACGGCCGCGCTCGCCGCCGGCCACGAGGGTGCCCGCGTAGCGCTCGTCGAGCGCGAGGGGCGGCTGGGCGGCGACTGCACCTACTACGGCTGCGTGCCGTCGAAGGCGCTGATCGACGTCGCGCAGGCTGCTGCCGACGCCGGCGAGCTCGTTCGCGCCGGCGTGCTGGTCGCTGAGCCCCGGCTCGATTTCGCAGCAGTCCGCGAGCGACAGCGCCGGATCGTGGCCGAGGTCGCCGCGGACGAGCGCGTCGACCGGTTCAGCGCGCGCGGGATCGAGGTGATCCACGGCGACGCGCGGTTCGTCGACGCGCATCGGATTCTCGTCGGGGAGCGGGAGATTCGCGCGCGGCGCTTCGTGATCGCGACCGGAACCGCCCCCGCCACGCCGGCTGTCCCCGGGCTCGATGCCGTGCCGTACCTGACGAGCCGCACGATCTTCGATCTCGAGGCGCTCCCCGGGCGCATGCTCGTCGTCGGCGCCGGCGCGATCGGCATCGAGCTCGCCCAGGCGTTCTCCCGCTTCGGGAGCCACGTCACCGTCGTGGAACAGCTCGAGAAGCTGCTGTCGCAGCACGATCCGGAGGTCGGGGCGCTCGTCGAGCGCTCGCTGCGCCGCGAAGGCGTCGAGCTGCGCCTGGGGCATCGCATCCGGCGGGCGTCACGCCGCGGCAACGAGGTGGCGCTCGATCTCGACGGCGAGACCGTGCTCGGGGACGTCCTGCTCGTCGCGACCGGCCGGACGGCGACGACCGCCGCGCTCGGCCTGGACGCGATCGGTGTCGAGACCGAGCGGGGGTTCGTGCGCGTCGACGAGCGCTGCCGGACGTCGGTGGCGAACGTCTTCGCGGCCGGAGACGTCACCGGCGGCTCGATCCTCACGCACGTCGCCGCCCACGAGGGTGCGGTCGCCGGCCGCAACGCGGCCGGGAAGAGGGCGAAGCGCGACCTGCGCGTCGTCCCGAGCGTCGTCTTCGTCGATCCGGAGGTCGCGAGCGTCGGCCTCTGCGAGCGTGAAGCGCGCGAGCGTCACGGGGCCGGGGCGGTGCGGGCGGTCGCGTTCCCGATGACCCGGGTCGACCGGGCGCGCATCGCGGGGCGCAGCGAGGGCTTCGTGAAGCTCGTGACCGCGAAGCGGCGGCTGCTCGGCTGGGCCGGCGGCGGCAGGCTGGTCGGTGCGCAGATCGTCGGGCGCGGCGCCGGCGAGCTGATCCACGAGTGCGCGCTCGCGATGCGCGTCGACGCCTTCGCCGGCCGCCTGGCGCAGACGATCCACGCCTATCCGACCATGAGCGTCGGCGTGCAGCAGGCGGCGAGCCGGCTGTTCCCGCTCGGGCGTTCCCTGGTCGAGGGCGACGACGACGGCGATCGTCGGCGGCTCTGAGGCATCACGCGCCTGCGAGCGCGGCCTGGAGCCCCTTTTCGAACCCGGCGAGGTTCGTCGCGCCGACGATCTGCGTGACGACGCGGTGATTGCGGTCGAGGAAGTAGGTCGTCGGCAACCCCTGGAGCCCGAGCGAGGCCGCGATGCTCCCGTCGGGGTCGAAGATGCTCGGGTGCGTCCAGCCGAACTGGCGGTAGAAGCCGCCGGCGTCGCCCTTCGTGTCCCGCTGGTCGATCCCGATCGTCTGCACCTCGGGGTGCCGCGCGACGAACGTGCGCAGATCTATGGCCTCGGCCCTGCAGCCCGGGCACCAGGAGGCCCACACGTTCAGCACGACCGGCTTCCCGGCGTAGTCGGCGAGGCTGATCGGCTTGCCGCTGATCGGGTCGGTGCCGGAGATCGACACCACCGAGCTCGAAGCGGTCTGTACCTGTACGGCCTGAGCCGGCCCGGTGTTGCGCGTCGCCAGCACTCCGGCGCCGACGAGCGCCGCGACCACGACGGCGCCGGCCGCGACCAGGAGCCGCGAGTGGCCGGCTGCCTTGCTGCTCGTGGGAGTTGCCTTCACGCGGCGCACCTCCCGTGCCTTCTTCTGGCTCATGCCCGGTTCCTTCGGTGTCGTGTCATCAGGCGTTTCGATGCGATCGGCGAAGGAAAGGATTCAGCGACCGCCGGCAGGCGCCTCGCGCCGAGCTCGCCCGCTCGCGCGGGGCGACCGTGTGAAACGTCTGCGCAGCGGGCGACATCAGAGCGAGCATGGGATCCGTCGTCTTCGCGATCGAGTTCGGCCCCGCCGCGCTCGTGGCCGCCTTCGCGGCCGGGTTCCTCTCGTTCCTCTCGCCGTGCGTGTTCCCGCTCGTGCCCGGCTACCTGTCGCTCGTCTCGGGCGTCGGCTTCGACGAGATCGGAGCGCAGCCGCGCCGGGTCGTCTCTTCAACCGCAGCGTTCATCGCAGGCTTCGGCTCGATGTTCGTCCTCCTCGGGGCCGGCGCGGCGTGGTTCGGCGACGTCCTCCTCACCAACCGCCGCACGCTCGAGATCGTCGCCGGCGTCTTCATCGCCTTCGCAGGCCTCATCTACGCGGGCGTTCCCCTTCCTCTGAGCCTCCTGCGCGAGAAGCGCTTCCACGTCGAGCGCCGCGGAGGGTTCGCGGCGCCGGCGGTGATCGGGGTGGCGTTCGGCGTCGGCTGGACGCCGTGCATCGGCCCGACGCTCGCGGCGATCCTCGCCCTCTCCGCCGCCGGGCGCAACGCGGGACAGGGAGCGATCCTGCTCGGTGTCTACTCCATCGGACTCGGGGTGCCGTTCCTGCTCTTCGGGCTCGGTTTCACGAGGGCGCTCGGCTTCGTGTCCGTGTTCCGGCGGCATCGCCGCGTCGTCGGCCTCGTCTCCGGCGGCACGCTCGTCGTCTTCGGGATCCTGCTCTCGACGGGCTATCTGACCCGTTTCACCGCGGGGCTCGCGCGCTTCAGCGGCTTCCAGATCTGAGAGCGCCCGCGGCCGGACCGGGTGCAGCGCCCGCGGCAGCCGGCGCGCGTGACCGCGCGACGGCGAGCGCGAACGGGAAAATCGACACGCCGGCGGCGATCGCGGCGACCGGCACACCCACATCCTCGCCGGCGAGCGCGAGCGCGAGCCCGATCGCGGCGGTCACACCGGGAGCGCGGGCGGCGTACCCCGGGGCGCGGACCGCGCCGGCGGCCTGCGGAGGAGACGGCGTGAGGACGTAGAGCCAGGCGACGACGAGCCACGGCACGGCGACCCGGGCGAGGATCAGCGCCGTCAGCCATGCCGGTATCGCGCCGATCCGCGCGGCGGCGGCGGCGAAGGCGACGGCGACGAGGCTGTCGAGCGAGCCCTCCAGCCACGCCCCGAGGCGGGTGCGCTCGTCGAGCCCGCGCGCGAGGGCGCCGTCGACGACGTCGAGAGCGCCGAACAGCGCCAGCGCGACGAGCAGCCCGCCGGCGTCCACCGCGAAGAGGATCGGCACGGCAGCGCCGCGCGCGACGGTGACGGTGTTCGCGAGGCCGAGCCGGCCGAGCGGGCGGCCGTCGGGCGTCTCCAGCATGCCGAGGTGCCAGTCGACCATCAGCATCGTCGCGACGAGCCACCCCGCCCCGGCGAGGCCGAGCGCGGCGTGTCCCAGCACGGCCGGCACCGCCCACGCGGCCAGCCCGGTGAACGTCAGCGCGAGCGTCTGCCGGTGCGCGCGCCGGTGCAGGCGGCGCTCGAGCGCGGCGCGCTCGAGCGCGGCGGCGAGGAAGCGCGCCCACGCGCGCGGGCGAAAGCGCGCCGCTCGCAGCTCGGCGAGCAGCTCGAGCGCCCAGCGCTCCCCTTCGGTCACCTCGTCACCGCCGCGCGACGACGATCCCGTAGCCGAGGGCCCCGCGGTCGATCGCCTCTCGCACGGTCGGGATCAGCGCGAGGCCGCGCTCGATGCCGGGGCCGAGGTCGCGGGCGAGCCCGGGATCCAGGAGCCGGGCGAGCCGGAGTCGCGCCTCGACGCGCGCGACGACGTCCTTCACGAGCCTGTCCTGACGCTCGCTGTGCTCGACGACGAGGCCGGCCTGCTCGAGGAGCGCGGCGATCTCGTCGAGCGGCCGGGCATCGGCGACGCAGGCCGCCCATGCGCTGATCCCGGACAGCTCGGCCGGCAGCCGCTCGGGGTCGGCCGTCACGTCGGAGAGCGCAAGCCGGGCTCCCGGCGTGAGCACGCGGGCGAGCTCGGCCGCGGCCGTGGTCTTGTCGGGGAAGAGGCAGAAGGCGCACTCGCAGAGCGCACCGTCGATGCTCGCGTCCCCGAGCGGGAGTGACTCGGCGTCACCCTGGACGAAGCGCACGCGTGCGGCGACGCCCGCGCGCCTCGCCGCGTCGCCGGCAGCCGCGACGTTCTCGGCCGACAGCTCGACCCCGACGACGGTGCACCCGAGCTGTCGCGCGGCGAGGATCGCGCTCGTCCCCGGCCCGCTTGCGAGGTCGAGCACCGTCGCCGCTGCGTCGACCTGCAGCGCCGCCAGCAGCCGGCTCGAGAGCGCGCTCCCTCCCGGGTGAAACGTGTCCCCGAGCAGGAAGCGCGCGACCGGGCCGGAGTAGGTGGCGGCGCAGCACGCCTTGATCTGCGACGGGGCGAGCGTCACCGCCCCACCTTCCCCTTGCCCGCCGACGACCGGGCGGAGCGGTCGGCAACAGGCACCGTCTTCGAGCCGTAGCGCGTCAGCTCGAGCAGCGGCTGGAGAGGTGTCGCGTTCGGCACGAGGGTCGGCACCTCGACTCCCGACATCGCCGCCCGCACCTGCTCGCGGTACCCGACCGAGTTGTACGCACAGAACGGGATCAGCCGCCCGTCCGGCGTGATCTGCTCGACACAGCACTTCATCAGCTGCCGCACGTTGAGCGTGTACGGGTCCTGGAAGTCCTGCGCGACGATCATGAACGCGTGCCGCTCGATCGCCTCGAGCGCCTTCGGCAGGTCGATGCCGCAGCTCTCGCAGGCGAGCAGTGCCTGCTCCACCCCTGGCGTCGCCGAGGCGGAGAACATCTTCTCGAGGGCATGGCGGATCTCCAGGTCGGGGACGACGCGGTTGGCGGCGTAGTCGAGGTACTCCTCGACGTCGACGAGCCGGGCGATCGGGATGAACGAGCTCCCGTCGACGAGCCCGTAACACATGCTGCGGCACGTCGGAAAGCAGCACGGAACCGGGACGAAGTCGGAGACGGCGAGCCAGTCGGGCAGCTGGGCGGCGAGCGCGTGCATCACGTCCGCGTTCGTGAGCCGCTGCATCGGATCGAACTCGACATGGCGGCCCGCGTGCGTGACGGGCTGGAAGACGACGCCCATGACCGCGGGATGCTCGACGCCGAAGCGCACGATCGCGCCGAGCTCGTGCTCGTTGACGCCGCGCTCGACGGCGGCGACGAGCATCGCGCCGATCCCGAGCTCGGCGCAGTGGTCGAGCGCACGCAGCTTGTCCGCACGCAGGTCCCTGCCCCTGATGGCGCGGTGCGTGGACTCGTCGAAGCCGTCGAACTGGAAGTAGAGGTGCGCGCCGACCCGGGCCACCTCCTGCGCGAAGCGTCGGTCGCGGGCGAGACGGATGCCGTTCGTGTTCAGCATCACGTGCGTGATGCCGCGGGCGTACGCCATCTCGACGAACTCGATGATGTCCGGGTGGATCGTGGGCTCGCCGCCCGAGAACTGGACGACCTCGGGCTCTCCCTCCGCGGCGACGAACGCGTCGAGCATGGCGGCGACGTGCTCGCGCGTCAGCGAATAGCCGTCCGGCTGGTGTCCGGAGTCCGCGAAGCAGATCGGGCAGTCGAGGTTGCACGCCGTGTTGACCTCGATCACGCCCAGACAGGCGTGTTGCTTGTGCTCGGGGCAGAGCCCGCAGTCGAGCGGGCAGCCGTCCCGCACCTCGGTCTGGAACTCGAGCGGAAGCGTGCCGGGCTTGTTGAACCGGATCGTCGACAGGTAGAGGTCGGCGTCGGAGTAGACGAGGGCCTCGAAAGGCCCGTGATCCGGGCAGCGCTTTCGCATCACGACCTTGCCGTCGCGCACGTTCACCTCGGCGTCGACGACCCGCTTGCAGACGGGGCAGATCGATCTCGTCAGCTCGAGGAAGACCTCGTCGCGGTCGACGCGCACGGTCTCGCCCTCGGTCGTTGACATTCGTTCTCCTCCGCTCGGGTCGCTGCGCGGCGGGCCGCCGGCCGGACGGCCCGCTCGCCGCCGCTACCGGGTTCGATGCACGTGCGGCTGCGCCGATTCAGAGCGGCGCGGTATCAGGCGCCGGGTGGCCCCGCGAGGACCCGCTCCGCCGCGGCGCGGAGGTCGGCGACCTCGACTCCCGCCCGCCGCGGAAGTGGCCAGATGCGCTCGTGTGCCGAGACCCAGATCGCGGTCATGCCGACGTTCGCGGCGCCGACGACGTCCCATGCGTGCGCGGCGACGAACGCCGAACGTTCCGCGCAGACCCCGAGCCGCTCGAGCGCGTGACGATACGGCGACGGGTCGGGCTTGTACCGCCGCACGGCCTCGACGGAGAGCACCTCGGCGAAGGATCCGAGCACCCCGCTGCGCTCGAGCAGCGAACGCGCCTGGTCGGCGCCGCTGTTGGTGAGCGCGGCGACCTCGATTCCCGCGGCGGCGAGCGTGCCGACCGCCTCGCGCGCTCCGGGCTGCAGGGGCAGCTCCCGGAACGAGGCCAGCACCGCGTCGGCGTCGACCTCGACGCCGACGCGCGCGCTCGTGGTGGCGAGCGTCGACCTCGCGATCTCGGCGAAGGGGGCGAACTCACCGGCCAGGGTCAGGGCCGCGGCGGAGTGCAGCAACCGCTCGAACCACGCCTCCAACGTGTCGGGCGGCGCCCCCTGGGCGGCCAGCGCCGATTCGACCGGCGCCAGGTCGAACAGCGTGCCGACCACGTCGAAGACGACGACCTCGGGAAGCGGAGCCGCCACCGGACGGACTCTAGGGCACGCGAGACGGTCGCCGCGAATCCCGGCCGCCGGGAGGCGGGTCACACGCGCGTCACGTCACTCGAGCAAAGAGGAGCAAACGATGGCCGAGACCCACCACTCCCCACGGGCGGCGGGAGGCGCGCGATGATCGCGATCCTCCACTCCGTGCGCCACCCGGAGGGCACGGGGCCGGGCACGCTGGCCTCGAGCCTCCGTTCCTTCGGCGTCGCGGTCGGCCTCATGGGCGTCGCCCTCATCGGCGTGACGCTGATCGCGGACCTCACGGTCGCCGCCGGCAGCGGCAGCGGGCGGGCACAGACGCTCGCCTGGTCGTTCGGCCTCACGACGGCCGGGCTCGTCATGCTGAAGACGGCGCTCGCGCTCACGCTCGTCGGCATCCTGCTTCGCATCACGGACAGGATCGAGGCGGTGAAGGCGTCGCTGCCGGCGCTCGCCCCCGCCGCCGCGCAGGCCCCCGCCGGCGCACCCGACGCCGACACGGTGTTCGGCCGCGCGACCCGGACCGCGGCGCCGCTCGGCCCGCTGCCCATCCACACGATGGCACGGCGGATGTGGGGGCCGATGGTGCTGGTGGGCCCGATGCTGGTGCTGGCAGGGCTCGTGCTCTCGATCATCCAGGCGGGCACCGACGGCGCGGCCGACTTCGCCGACCTCGGCGCCTCGATCATCCATCTCGTGGTCGCGGCTACCGTCAACGGCGGCTCCACGAGCCTCGCCGACTCCGACAAGTGGTTCGTCGTGCTGGAAGGAGTACGCCGCATCGGCGTCGCCCTCTACCTGTTCGCGATCCTGCTCGGACTGGCGACGATCAGCCGCGTCCTGCTCTTCCAGACGGCTCGGGTGCGCGAGCTGCCTGACGAGCAGCCGGCCGAACGCTGACGAGGAGGTGATCTGCGAATCCCGGGGCCGTCTCGCGGCGCGAGGCGGCCCCAACCGCTGCCGGCAACGTGCCATTCGCGACGAGCCGGCTGATACAACCTCCGCGGATGCACGAGGAGACGGATCGAGCCCTCGTCGAGCGTGCCCGCGAGCGCGACGAGCGCGCTTTCGAAGAGCTCGTGACGCGGCATGCCGGACGTGTCCACCGGCTCGTCGCACGTCTCCTCGGCGGCCAGAACGCGGCCGATGACGTCACGCAGGAGACCTTCGTGCGCGCCTGGCGTGCGCTTCCCTCGTTCCGGGGGGACGCGGAGTTCACGACCTGGTTGCACCGCATCGCCGTCAACGAGGCGAACCGGCTGCTGGCCCGCGAGGCGCGGCGCGAGCTCGTCCTCTACGAGGACGTGATGGAGAAGGCGCCCGACCTCGCCGCGGACGTGCCGGAGCGGGTCGAGTCGATCGAGAGGCACCGCAGGCTCGAGCTCCTGCTGGCGGAGCTCCCCGCGCACTACCGCGGCGCGGTCGTCCTGCGCGACGTCGAAGGCTACGCGAACGAGGAGGCGGCCGAGCTGCTCGGGCTCGACATCCGGAACTTCAAGAGCCGCCTGCACCGCGGGCGCATGGCGCTGCGCAAGCAGCTCGAAGAGATCGAGGGAGAGAGGTCGTGAAGAGAGACCGCGTCAGTCGCCGCGAATCCCCGGGCTGGAGCGAGGGGTCGAAGGAGCCGAGATGACAAAGCACCGCCGTCGTATCCCGTTCCTGCGTGATCCTCACGAGTGCGAGGAGGTTCGCGCCCGCATGACCGACTACCTCGACGAGGACATCGAGCTCACCGAGCAGCGCAGGGTCGAGCGGCACGTCCGCTTCTGCCCCCGCTGCCGGCGCGTCCTCTCGAACCTCAGGGTCACGATCGACCGGCTGGCGCACCTCGATGCGCCGGCGCCGGCCGATCGTGCCGGCGACGGCGAGATCGCCGAGCGAGTGCTCGGGGCCTGGCGCGACCGCGGCGGCTGATCATCTCCGTGCCCCGCCGGCTGCGCGGTCGGCACGACTGGCGGCGGCCGCTCTGCGCGCCCGCACGGCGACGGCGCCGGCCGCGAGCGCGAGGGGGAAGAGCGCGAGACCGCCGATCCAGGCGAGAGCGGCGGCGCCGAGCGCGGCGGCAAGCAGGGGCAGCGCGGCGCAGCAGACGGCGGCGAGAACGCCCACCGCGCCCAGGCCGAGACGCCCGCGCACCGTCACCGCTTCCTCGTGCCCCGGCAGGGTGCGGCGAGGCCTGCCCGCTTCGACGCCCGCGGAATCCGGAAGGACGGGGCGATCCGGGACATGCGACTCCTTGCAGGCATCGAGCTCAGGCCGCGCAACAGGAGAGCTTCGCGACGTCGCGGGTGAATATCTGGGCGGCGAGCTTGAGGCCCTCGCTCATCGTCAGGTACGGCGCCCAAGTGGAGGCGACGTCCGCGACCGTGAGCCTGAACCGCACCGCGTAGACGGCGGCGAGGATGATGTCGCCGGCGTTCTCGGCCACCGCGGTCGCGCCGAGGATGCGGCCGCTCTCGCGCTCGGCCACGATCTTGACGAGGCCGCGGCTGTCGCGATTGACGAGCGCGCGGGGAACCGACGCGAGCGGCAGCGTTCGCACGTCGACGTCGAGACCCTGCTCCACGGCCTGCGCCTCGCTCAGCCCGACGGCAGCGACCTGCGGGTGCGTGAACGTGATCCGCGGCAGCGCGGTGTAGTCGAGCCGATCGTCGCCGTCCGTGAGCGCGTTGCGCACGGCGGTCGCCCCCTGCGCGGCCGCGACGTAGACGAACTGCGGCGAGTCGGTGCAGTCGCCGGCGGCGTACACGCGCGGGTTCGTCGTGCGCTGCGTGGCGTCGACGCGGATCCCGCCGCGCCCGGCCAGCTCGATCCCGGCGCGCTCGAGACCGAGGCTGTCGGTGTTCGGGCGCCGGCCGGCGGCAACCAGGATCTCGTCGCCGCGGAACACCCGCTCGTCACCGTCGACGATCACCGTCAGCGTCTTCTCGCCGCCGTCGCGAGCGGCGCGGACGACGCGTGCGCCCGTCACGACCTGCACGCCGTCCGACGCGAGAACCTCCGCCAGGGCGTCCGCGACCTCCGGCTCCTCGAGCGGCGAGATCCGCTCGAGCATCTCGAACAGCACCACCTCGGAGCCGAGGTGCGCATAGAGCTGGCCCATCTCCAGCCCGATGTAGTTGCCCCCGATCACGAGCAGCCGCTTCGGCAGCTCCCTCAGCTCGAGCCCGCTCGTGGAGGTGACGTAGCCTGCCTCCTCGAGCCCCTCGATCGGCGGGATCGCCGGACGCGCACCCGTCGCGACGAGGTAGCGGCGCGCCCGGATCGGCTCGCCGTCGACGAGCAGGCTGTCGGCGTCGCCGAACTCGGCGTGACCCTTGACGAGGTCCCAGCCGTAGTCCTCGATCAGGTCGCAGTACTTCTCCTTCCGCATCCGCTCCACGAGGGCGTCCTTCTGCGCCACGAGCGCGCCGAGATCGACCGGCGCCGTCGAGGTCGGCACGCCCGCGTGGGGGTTGTGGCCGGCGAGGCCGTAGAGCTCGCCCGCGCGCAGCATCGTCTTCGAGGGCACGCAGCCGACGTTGACGCACGTGCCGCCGACCGTGCCGTGCTCGACCATCACCACGCGGGCGCCGCGCTCGAACGCCTGGATCGCGCCCGCGAACGCGGCGGCGCCCGCGCCGACGATCGCCAGGTCGTAGTCGTACCCGGCGTCCGCGCCCGTCACGTCGTCGAGCTGCTCGGGCGTGCCGTCGCCTTCGATCGGAAGCGGATCGCCGAGCTCGTATCCCGTGCCGCGCAGGAACGCGCGCGCCTGCTCGAGGTCGACCCCCTCCGGATCGAGCTCCGCGAAGCCGCGCCGGTAGTCGACGAACACGCCCGTCGCCCCGGCATCCTCGAGCACCGCCTCGATCTTCACCGCGCAGTGCTCGCATGTCATCCCCGTGATCTCGATCCGCTGACGGCTCATGGCGCCCTTTCCTCGCGTTTCACATCAGGATATCATGATGTTGAATCACACCCGGCCGGATCGACTCGACCCTGGGACGTTCCGCCGTCGAGAGGCCGGAATCGTCGATACTGGCTCGCGCATCTCAAGGAGGACGAGCGCTGGCGGGGCCGATGGCGGCCGCGGTGCGAATCCCCGACGGCCGTGCAGGGTCGAATGGAGCGAGGATGGACGATGGACACGACGCGATGTGGATCGAAGCGCCGGACGCCGGCAGCGCCGCCCTCCTCATGCGGGAGAGCGTCGGGCGCATCCCGGCCCGGCTCGTCCAGTGCGCGGGGAGCCGCTGGAGGGTCGTCGTGCATGCCACCGGCCTGCAACGGCCCACGGCCGGCGAGGTGATCGCCCTCGTCCGCTGCTGGCTCGCCCGAACCGGGCTGTGCGCGGCCGAGGTTCATCTCGGCGTCCGCGCGTTCACGGTGCGCCGTGCGCCCGCAGCGGTAGCGACGACTTCCCGCGACCCGTGCCGGCGCGATACGCCGACGCGCATCGCGTTCTCACCGTGACGATCCCGACCCGGAGGTACGAATGTCGAAGAAGTTGCTGGACGCCCTCGCGCCGTCGCACGACCGCTGCGCCGTCGAGCAGGAAGGGGCGGCGACATGAGCGAGCGTGAAGTCGACGTCGTCGTGATCGGAGCCGGCCCCGCCGGCGAAGTCTGCGCCGGGCGGCTCGGGCAGGCAGGGCTCGAGGTCGTGCTCGTCGAGCACGAGCTCGTCGGCGGCGAGTGCTCCTACTGGGGCTGTATGCCCTCGAAGGCGCTGCTGCGACCGTCGGAGCTCCTCGCCGAAGCTCGCCGTGTACCGGGCGCGCGCGAGGCCGTGCAGGGCGAGCTCGATGCCGAGGCCGCGCTGCGACGGCGGGACGAGGTCATCCACGACCTCGACGACACGGCACAGCTGCCCTGGCTCGAGGCGCGCGCCGTCGACCTCGTCCGCGGCACGGCGGCCCTCGACGGGCCGCGGCGCGTCCGCGTCAACGGGGACGTCCTCGTCGCGCGCCGCGCGGTCGTGCTCGCGACCGGGACGACCGCAGCGATCCCGCCGATCCCGGGGCTGAACGAGGTCGCGCCGTGGACGAACCGCGAGGGAACAACGGCGGCTCGTGTGCCGGCGAGCCTGATCGTGCTCGGAGGCGGCGCGGTCGGCGTCGAGCTCGCACAGGCATGGACGTCGCTCGGCGCCCGTGTGACGCTTCTCGAGACGCTGCCGCGGCTGCTCGCCCGCGAGGAGCCGTTCGCGAGCGAGCTCGTCGAGACGGCTCTCCGCGACCGCGGTGTCGACGTGCGGCTCGGTGTGCAGGCGGTGATGGCGCACCGGGAGCACAGCCGGGTCTGGATCACGTTGGCGGACGGGACGGAGCTCGCCGCCGAGGAGCTGCTCGTCGCGGCGGGGAGGAGGCCGCAGACAGGGAGCCTCGGGCTCGAGACCGTGGGCCTCGAGCCCGGCTCGTTCGTCACCGTCGGCGACGACATGCGCGTGCCCGGCCACGACTGGCTGTACGCGATCGGAGACGTCAACGGGCGAGCGCTGCTCACCCACATCGGCAAGTACCAGGCGCGGATCGCGGCCGAGCAGATCCACGGGCGCGATGCGCGCGCGCACCGGCTCGCCGACGGGCCGCTCGTGCCGCGCGTGGTCTTCAGCGACCCTCAGGTCGCCGCCGTCGGGCACACGGCGGAGAGCGCCCTCGCGAGCGGGCTGCGGATCCGCACCGTCGACCAGCAGACGGCGGCCACCGCCGGGGCGAGCTTCCACGGCCGCAACACGCCGGGGATCTCGCGCATCGTCGTCGACGAGGATCGCGACGTCATCGTCGGGGCGACGTTCACGGGGACGGAGGTCGCGGAGTGGCTCCACGCGGCGACGATCGCGATCGCCGGCGAGGTGCCGACCGAGCAGCTGTGGCACGCCGTCCCCTCGTTCCCGACGCGGAGCGAGGTCTGGCTCCGCCTGCTCGAGAAGCTCGAGGACGAGCGGCGAGCCGCTACCGGGGTATCGGGAGCCTCCCATCCCGCGAGCGCATGAGCGGGCGCCGGGCGGCGATGAGCGGCCCGCTGGTTCGGATCCTCACGTTCGAGGGGTGCTCGAGCCGCGCCGGCTCGAGCACGGGCTCGCGAGCGCGTACGGCTCTCCCGCGCATATCGCACCACGTCTACGGCGACGATCTCACGGTCGAGTGTCCGACCGGATCGGGGAGGCTGGTCACGCTGGCGCAGGTCGCAGGGGAGCTCTCGCGCCGCCTCGCATCGCTGTTCCTGCCGGGCGAGGACGGCGGCCGGCCGGCGCACGGGAACGACCGCCGCTACGCCGACGACCCCTCCTTCAGCGACCTCGTGCCCTTCTACGAGTACTTCCACGGCGACAGCGGGCGCGGCGTCGGCGCGAGCCACCAGACCGGCTGGACGGCGACGGTGACGAGCTTCCTCGACGTCTGCGGCCCGGAGAGGGGCTAGATGATTGATTCTGTCCCGCGTCACGAAATCTGGCAGGGCGGTTAGTGTCGGGAGCGGAGCGCGAGTTCCACTGTGCCGAGTAGCGGTCAGTCGCCCACGCTGACACTCTCAAGCCCGAAGCCGGAGCGCACCCGACGGCGCTGAGAAAGGCTCAGGCCGCTGAGGCAGTAGAACAGCCGCGAAGACAAGCTGCGAGCTTCATCGAGCGAGATGTGTTGGTGACCAAGCGAGCGGGCCTCCTCGCCTGCGATCCAGCGTTCGGTTGGAATCCGCATATGGGACTTCGCGGCCTGCTCCACCTCGTCTATCAGGGCTACTTGGGCCGCGTGTTCGGGAAGAAGCGCAGCGAGTCGTTCTGCGTCGTCCTGACTCCGAACGACCAACGGAAGACCCGCCAGTGGGGCGCTATCCCTTAGCGCCGCGACACACGGAGCTTCTCCATCAATCGGTCGGGGCCGTGGCATTCCTGGAACCTCAGTGGAGTTCACCGCTTGCCCCGCCAAGTTCGCCAGCGACAAGGTCATCCCGCCGTCACCACCGAATCCGACGGCGACGAAGAACGGATGGCGAGTCGCGGGTATTTCTGGAGAGGACATTGGAGGCAAGCCTACTGCGCTGCCAGTTACACGTTCGCCTGGGGTCTCTCGATTCCGCCGAGGAGCCTGAAGAAGTCACGCTCGGTCAAGATCTCTATGTGTTCACCATCGGCGTGGAGTTCTTCTACCCTTTGCAGCTTGTGACTCTTCGTCTTGCCGACCGCCAGCTTGAGCATGTCCTGGTAGCCGCAGATGAGCATGTTCGTCTTCTTCGAGACGTTGTTGCTCGGCTGACCGCCAGCAGCGGCCACGGCTTGCCAGGCGTTCCTTCTTACCATGGCGAGTTCGCCGGTGAAGACGACCACCTTCCCGAAGAAGGGGGAGTCTGGATCTGCGTCTAGATCGGCCTCAGGAATGCTGCCAGCCGCGTTCGCCCGCGCCCGTGACCCAAACCAGCCATCTGGCGCAACCTCACCGAAAAACAACCAGATCTTGCTGAGGAGGTCGTCTAGGCCCGTCGCGCCCTTCGCAGTGATGGCACGACCGAGTATCTCTGCCGCCAGCCGAGAGTCGTAGAGCGCGTCGTGGGTCAGGTCCTCATCGACTGACAGACCAAGCTCGGTGCAGAGGAGCGGAAGGCTGTAGCTCTGCATCCCGGGCCACACCCGGCGCGAGATCGAAACCGTGCACGTGTAGCGCAGGCTCGGCCATTCGATCTCACAGAAATCACAGGCATCTCGGACGACGCCCATGTCGAACGGCGCATAGTGCGAGACGAGCGGTGATGCGCCCGTGAATCGAACTAGCTCCCCACACACCTCAGGCCAGGTAGGCGCGTCCTCAACCATCTCGGGGCTGATGCCGTGGAGAGCGACGTTGAAGGGGTAGAAGGAGTCAGGGGCCTGATAGATGAGGCTTGTGAAGCGGTCGACTTCCGTGCCGTCTCGGAATCTAAGGGCGGCGACCTGGCACGGTGTCCCGCGAGACGAGGCCGTCTCGAAGTCAATGACGACCCACTCGTCCCCTACCTGATTGAGGCCCGGATGTAGCGGCTCAGACACCACGTCCCACGCTACGACAGTAGGCAGCCTTTCACAAGACTGGAGAACCTGACTCGTGGCGTAACTGCCCGATCGTCAGGCGCTCGCGAGTGCCTGCGCCATCACCTCGGGCCAGACGAGCGCGATCCCCTCGCGGCCACAGAGGTCGATCCACGATTCATCGAACGGAGCGTTCTCCACGGCGATCATCGCCCGCACGATGGCACCGTCGGTCGACAGCCTCTCGCGGTAGCGGACCACTTGGCCGATGGCGAGCCGCAATTGACGCTCTTCGTTCTTCTCCGTCGTGGACTTGACCTCGGCCACCCACACGTTGTCGTCGTCCACCCAGGCGAGGTCGAAGTCCGGCTCGTCCGGCTTTGGGCTGCGGGGTGAGAACCCGGCCTCGGCGAGCGCAGTCGCGAGCAGGTTCTGCGTCCGGTTATGCGCCCGCAGTCCGCGCTGCGAGGTGTCGGGGTCGTCCGCCCGCTCCTGGGCCGCAGCCACCGTCACCTCCTCGTCCGCCTCGCGGTACGACTGGCCGATGCCGTCGCCGTCCAGGCGGATGCGGTAGTCCTTTTCGACCACACCCTCCTCGGCGCTCCCCCTGAGGTGAGCGGGCCACCAGTAGGTGCCCACGCGCTTGCCGAAGAGGGGGCATCCTGGGTGAACGTCTTGAAGTGGCCCCGGCAGATGTGGAGCGCGTGACCGAGGCCCTTCGTCTGCTCTTCGCCTTCGGTGTCGAGGATGCGCCGCATCGGCGCGATCTCCAGGACGTGGTACCGCGTGAGAGGTTTCCCTGCCTTCCGTTCATGCTTCTTCGACAGACGCTCCGGTGGATCGACAGGCCGGAGTTTGATGTTCCGGCAGTGCATCAGCGATATCGCGAGTAAGGCGGGTGCGAAGAGACTCGTAAGGTGGTCGACGAACTCGAGAGCGGAATCGGAAGGGAGACCGGGGATCTCAGGCGGTATTACGAAGAAGGTTCCATAGCCGTGTTCGTACGTCACATCAGTCTCTTCGGGCGGCATGGCTCGACCTGATGCGTCAAGCCCCACGAACCATCGAACGATCGGTCCGACCGGCTCACCCTTCTTCCACTCTCCGATGAGGGCCGCAGCGAGGAGCCAGCCGCGATCATCGCCTTCAACGCTACGGCGGTCGTCACTCCAGATGAGGACTCCCCATGCGAAGAGATCCAAGACGTTTGGGCGGCCCTGAAACTCCACCAGCAGCGTCGTGAAGGGAGGAACAACGCTGTCCAGGATCGATGTTGTATCCGTGCCGAGGGGCAAAGTCGCGACGTAATCAGCGACCTCCTCAGCCGAGACGACAACGGCATCCTGCAACTCGATGCTCGTGATTACGTCCTTTGCCCTGTCGCCCGTCAGCCGCAGTCGCGTGGACGCGATTCCAGCGGCTAACTCATGATCCGTCAGCGTCCTACCGACACGCCGTGACGCCTCCTCCTGTGTGGCGAGGAGCCTCTCTTCCGTTTGAGTCGCGTCGTAAACCTCTCGCGCACTGAGCGGACGACACCCGTTCTGCATGACCCTGTCGTAGAGGCGGCTCACAGGCCCGACTATAGGCCCCTCAACCTCCCCAGCGGCAAGGGCAGCAGGTCGGCCTCGGTGGCGTCCGGTCCATCACGCTCTGTATCTGATCTACGCGAAAGTCGAGGGCGCAGGCACCGTCCTCCTGCGCAAGACGGTCGCAGCCGTGCTGCGGTAGCAGCACCGCCGTCCTCGTCTACGAGCTGTTCGAGGCTCGAGCGCGAGCGCGGTCTCCATCACAGCGAAGACCTGCTCCGCTGGGCGTGATCGAGGTCGCCCTGGAGGCGGGCGAATGGGTCGGCGTGGTCGCCGGCACCGACGTCGCTGAGGGGGACGACACGACGGCGCTCCTCGACGGCGAGCGGAGGCGGCGAGAGGGCCTCGTCGCGGCCGTTCCGGCGGCTGACGAGGTCGGGCGGGCGCTCGCGCTCGCCGGCGGGCGCACGGACGAGGCCAGGCGGATGCTGCTGGAGTTCGCCGCCCACGTAAGCGAGGGAATGATCCCCGCTTCCCCGACGGCGAGGGCGAGCCCGAGTACAACACGGCCGACGGAACGCTGTGGATGGTCGTCGCCGCGCATCGCTACCTCGAGGCGACGGGCCGCTCCGTGCCGGCGAGCCGGGAGCCCAGCTGACGTGGATGGACGCCAGGGTCGGCGACTGGGTCGTCACGTCCCGTCAGGGGAAGCCGGTCGAGATCTGCGCTCTGCCTGCTCGTCGAAGGCGAGCAGGCAGAGCGCATCCTCTCCGCCGTCGAGCAGAGGCTGCTCACGCCGGTGGGCCTGCGCAGGCTCGACCCTGCCGACCCCGCTAACGCGATCGCTCAGAGCAGGATCGCCAGAGCCGTCTCCAGCGGACAGCCGGACGCCAGCAGCGAGACGGCCTGGTGGAGAACGACATGTCGCGCGTCCGCGATCGTGGCCGCGGCCCGGTCAGGGTAGCCGGCCCGGCGAAGGGCGCAGAAGCGCCACGCCCGCACCTCGCGCGCCTCGTCCCGCGTCGTGCTCGAGGTCATCGTCGTCATCGGTGGTCACCTCCTGATCTCTGTACCCCTCAGACCCGGCCGCAGGCCGAGGGATTCGGGCGCCGTCGCCGCTGTGCCCGCAGCCGCCTGTGCGGAGACGAGGTCGAGCCGATCGCGGCCGGGGAGCCCGTGCGCGGCCGTGCGTCTCGCATCCCTCGCGGCCGCCTGGCTCGTCGCGGGGAGGATACGCCCCCGATCACCTTGCGGCCGTACGCCGTCGTCGTCCGCGGAGACCCCGAAGAGGTCGCACGGCGTCTGCGCGATCGCCTCGCGACCGGCGAGGTCGTCGTGGACGGCGTGGACGTGCTCGTCGCTCGCTTCGCCGGCGAGGCGGGGCCTCTGCGCTACCACACGACCGAGCTCGTCACCTTCTCCGACCGCGAGATCGCGTTCGAGCACCTCGCCGGCAGCTTCCACGGCTGCCACGAGCGCTTCCGCTTCCTCGACGCGGGCGGCGGCCGCACGCGTGTCGAGCACTCGGGCGCGTTCACCATGCGGGGCGGGCTCCTCGGCTGGATCCTCGCCGTCGTCGTCGTGCGACGGCTGTTCGAGTCGCACGTCGCCGAGCACATGCGGGGCTTCGGCTCGGAGGACGGGTGAGGGGCACGTCGCGGGAGACGGGAGCGCCCCGCCGTGCCGCGTGGGCCTTCCGGCTGCGGCGTGCCGCGGGCGGCACCGTGCCGCCCGCGGCGAAGGGCCGGCTAGCGCGAGAGGAGGCCGGCGAGGCGGCGCAGCAGCCCCGACTCGCCTGCGTCGCCCGCGCGCTCGTCCACGATCTCGACGCCGTGGTAGAAGGCCACGTGACCGCGGATGCTCTTCGCCGCCGCCTTCGGCGCCGGGTAGTACCAGGCGGCGTTCTCGTTGCGGTCGCCGTTCACGTCGATCGTGTAGTAGCTCGCGGTGCCCTTCCACGGGCACACCGTGCGCTTGTCGCTCTCGACCAGGAACTCGCGGCGCACCGACTCGACGGGGAAGTAGTGGTTGCCTTCCACGACGACGGTGTGTTCGCTCTCCGCGATGACCTCGCCGTTCCAGATTGCTCTCGGCATCGGATCCCTCTCTGGTTGGGGGTTTCGGCTCCTGCATGTTCGACCCGCCTGGTGCAGGCGAGATTCACCCGGCGGAGGCTGCCATGCGAAGTCGTGCTCGCATTCGCTGCGGGATCGTCCAGGACGTAGGCTGCCGCGCATGAGCCCCTACAACTACGAGCGCTTCGACGCCTACGTCGAGTCCGGCCTCGACGAGCTGGAATTCGGGCGCTTCCCGAACATGCTCCACGCCGGCGAGCAGGCGCCCGACGGCGAGCTGACGCTGCTCGGCGGCGCGCGCGCACGCCTCTCCCGGCTGTGGCAGCGGCGGGGCGTGATGCTCGAGATCGGCTCCTTCACCTGACCGTACTGCAGCGCAGAGGGTCCTCTGCTCGACGAGCTGGCGCCACACCATCCCGACTGGGACTGGTATTTCGTCTACACCCGCGAGGCGCACCCCGGCGAGCATCTCGCCGCCCACCGCAGCTTCGACGACAAGCTCGAGGCCGCCCGCCGCCTGCGCGACGAGATCGGGATCTCGCGGCCGATCCTCGTCGACGACCTCGACGGCACCGTCCACAGCGCCTACGGGGCGCTGCCGAACATGTCCTGGGTGATCGGCCGCGGCGGTGTCATCCTCTACAAGGCGATGTGGACGTCGGCCGCGAGGATCGGCGCGTTCCTGGAGCGGTTCCAGGCCCAGCCCATCGACCTGCGGCATGCGCCCTTCCACACCGAACAGCTCGAGATACGGCGCCGCGACAGCGACGCGTTCGCCCGGGGCCTCGAACGGAACGGGCCGAGAGCGGTGGCGGAGTTCGCCCGCGCCGAGGAGTACTGGAAGGAGCGGGCGCGAGCAGCCGCCCGCGCCCGCCGCTCCCGCTGATCACGCGAAGGCGGCGCCTTCGACGCGCTCGCGCAGCGACGCGAGACCATCGCGGTAGAGCTCGGAGAACATCGCTTCGAGCTCGGGCTCCTGCCCTTCCTCGAGTGCCTCGAAGCGCGCCTCCCAGGTCACATGGCTGTGGTCGCCGTGCCCGTGCACCGAGAGGGTCGACCGGTACGAGCGCAGCGGCAGCGGCGACGCCACGATCTCGTACGTGTACGACTGCTCCGCATCGGAATGCTCGAGGACGCGCTCACGGATCTCCGCACCGTCGCCCGTCGTACAGACTCGCTCGCCGTCGCCGTAGCTCGACTCGGCCAGCGCCGGCACCCATTCTCCGATCGCGCCCGGGTCGCCGGCGACGGCCCAGACCGCTTCGGGCGTCCCGTGCACGGCGATGCTCTCTGAGATGACTCTGGTCACAGCTTCGCTCTCCTCTTCCTCTCGGTCGACGCCGGGATGCGCGACCTTTGCGAGCTTGGATGCCGCGTTCGCCGTCCTCCGATTCAGCGGGCGGATGGGAGCGAACATCGCCCGCCGGCTCGTGCGCGACAGCACGAGTGCGTCGTCTACGACGTGGATGCCGGCGCCGTCGCGCGGCTGGAGCGCGAGGGCGCGACGGGCTCGACCTCCTATGCGGACATCGTCGCCAGGCTCGACGGCCCTCGCGCCGTCTGGGTGATGGTGCCGGCCGCGCTCGTCGGCGGCATCATCGCCGACCTCGCCCCGCTGCCCGGCGGGGGCGACATCGTGATCGACGGCGGCAACAGCGACTACCGTGACGGCATCGAACGCGCCGCGAACCTCACGCCGCAAGGCATCGACGACATCGACGCCGGCACCTTCCTGCGCGCGTTCCGCTGCAAGGGCCGTCTCGCGCCGGTCCTCGACGAGATCCCCGTCCGCGTCATCCTCGACGGCAGAGCGGCACTCCTCGGCGCCGCCCTCGCCGCGTCCTCAGGAGGCCCCCGGTGACCGACAGCCTGAACGAAGCTGCCCGCGAAGCCCGTTCCCTCTTCTGCGCGCCCTCGACCGCGCATGTCCTGGGTCCCACGACGATCGTCCTTTTCGGAGCGACCGGAGACCTGGCCCGGCGCAAGCTCCTGCCGGGCCTCTACCACCTCTCCGTCGCGGGCCTGCTGCCGCGGCGCTGGCGCCTGATCGGCGTCTCCCCGAACGATCTCTCCGAGGGGGAATTCCGCGAGCGTGTCCGCCTTGCGATCGACGAGTTCGGCCGTGTCAAGCCGGAGGGGGACGCCTGGGACGCCTTCGCGGCTGCGACGACCTACACGGGAGGAGCGTTCGCAGCGGGCCGGACGGGGGCGCTCCGCGCCGCGGTGGAGGCATCGGTCTCGCAGCTTGGCTGCGACCGCAAGCTGTTCTTCGCCGCCGTGCCGCCCGGCGCGTTCGTGGCAATCGCGCGCGGGCTCGGCGAGGCGGGGCTGACCGGGGGCGCCCGTGTCGTCCTCGAGAAGCCGTTCGGGACCGACCTGGCGTCGGCCCGCGAGCTCAACGCGGTCGTGCACTCGGTGCTCGACGAGGAGCAGGTGTTTCGCATCGACCACTTCCTCGGCAAGGAGGCGGTGCAGAACCTGCTCGCGTTCCGCTTCGCGAACGGGCTCTTCGAGCCCGTCTGGAACCGCGACTTCATCGACCACGTCCAGCTCGACGTGCCGGAGACGCTCTCGATCGGGACGCGTGCGTCCTTCTACGAGGCGACCGGCGCGCTGCGCGACATGGTCGTCACGCACCTCTTCCAGGTGCTCGCCTTCGTCGCCATGGAGCCGCCCTCGTCGCTGCGGCCGAAGGCGCTCATCGACGAGAAGGTGAAGGTGTTCGAGTCGCTACGGCCGCTGTCGCCCGGCGACGTCGTCCGCGGCCAGTACGAGGGCTACCGCGATGAGGACGGCGTCTCGGCGGATTCGCAGACGGAGACGTTCGTCGCCGGACGCGCCCTGATCGACAACTGGCGCTGGGCCGGAGTGCCGTTCTTCTTCCGCACCGGCAAGAGGCTCGCCGAGGGCAGGAGGATCCTCACGGTGGCCTTCAAGCAGCCGCCGCTCTCCCTGTTCGAGCGCGCCGCGGTTCCGACCGGCGACATGCAGGCCAATCATCTCACCTTCGATCTGGCCGACAACGGCACCATCTCCGCCTCGTTCCTCGCCAAGCGGCCGGGCCCGGACGTCATGCTGTCCGAGGCGCGGATGGAGTTCCGCTACGGGGACGCCCCCGACAGCGGCGTGCTCGAGGCGTACGAGCGCCTCATTCACGACGCCCTCATCGGGGACCGCACGCTGTTCACGCGCGCCGACGGGATCGAGCGCCTGTGGGAGGTCGTCGCCCCCGTCCTCGACGATCCACCGCCCGTGCAGGCCTACCCGGCCGGCTCGTGGGGACCGGAGCCGGCGATCGCCGACCTGATCGCCCCGCGCTGCTGGCACCTTCCCACGAACCACTAGGAGGCGACGATGGAGCGACCGCATGCGATCCTGTTCGACGTCGACGGCACCCTCGTCGAGACCGGCGGTGCCGGCGGCGAGTCGTGGCGCCGGGCCTTCCGCGAGCTCTACGACGTCGACGCCGACGTGAAGCTCTTCTCCGAGGTCGGGGAGACGGACCCGGCTGTCGGCAGGCGGACGTTCGAGGGACTCCTCGAGCGCGAGCCCGAGCCGGCGGAGATGGCGCTGCTGATGACGACGCGGCTCGCGCACGTCTGCGCGGCCGTCGCCGACTCCGCAGGCTACCGGGTGCTGGCGGGCGTCGAAAGGACGCTGGAGCGGCTCGTCGCGGGCGGCTTCCTCCTCGGGCTGACGACGGGGAACGTCGAGGCGGCCGCGTTCGCCAAGCTCCAGCGAGGAGGCCTGCAGCGATTCTTCTGCTTCGGCGGCTACGGCTCCGACTCCCCCGATCGCGGCGAGCTCACGCGCATCGCGATCCGCCGCGCCGAGGGCATCCTCGGCATGGAGATCGACACGTGCAGGGTGCTGGTCGTCGGCGACACGCCGAAGGACGTGGCGGCGGCGAAGGCCGCCCACGCGACATCCGTCGCGGTCGCGAGCGGACGCTACTCGCAAGCCGACCTGCGCGACGCGGGCGCGCACTACGTTCTCGCGACGCTCGAGGAACCCCTCCCCGGCGTCACGGGGCCCGCGGCGTGAGCTGCGGCATGCGGGCGCCCGAGATGCTCCCTCGACTCCCCGCCGGTCGTACCGATCGGTGGATCCAGGACGAGCTCCTGGACGGCCGAGATAGCTAGGCTGGCGGGTGGTGGCACGGTACCGGGGCTTCGCGCAGGTCGAGTACGAGTACGTGCGTGGGCGCGCCTACGAGCCGTTCGAGTGGGCGACGTTCGAGGAGCCCTCGCCGCGCCGCCCGCTGGAGCGCCCGCTCTCGCGCTCGCGCGTCGCGCTCGTCGCCACCGCGGGCGCTCACCTGCCCGAGCAGCCGGCGTTCGACCTCGGCAAGAGCGGCGACAGCAGCTACCGCGAGCTGCCCTCGGACGCGCACGAGCTTCGCTTCACGCACGCCGGCTACGACACGCGCCGTCCACGCGAGGACGCGGATGTCGTCTTCCCGCTCTCGCTGCTGCGCCGGCTCGCCGCGGAGGGCGAGATCGGGGAGGTCGCGCCGCGCGCCTTCTCGTTCATGGGCTACATCCCCGAGACGGAGCCGTTGCTCGAGCAGACCGGCCCGGAGGTCGCGGCGAAGCTGCTCGCGGACGCCGTCGATCTCGTCCTGCTCGTCCCCTCCTGACCGGTCTGCCAGCAGTCCGTGGGACTGCTCCAGCGCGTCTTCGACCGGCACGGCCTCGCCACCGTCTCCCTCAGCCAGGTGCGAGAGATCACCGAGCTCGTCCGGCCCTCGCTCGCCTGCCTGGTCGAGCATCCCTTCGGGCTCACGCTGGGCGCAGTCGGCGACGAGGCCACCCACCGCGGTGTGCTCCGTGCCTGCCTGGCCGAAGCGACGAGGCCACATCCGGCCGGCACGATCGTCGACCTCGGCTTCCGCTGGGAGCGCGACGACCTGCGCGCGCGCCAGCTGCGCAAGGAGGCCCACTGAGCGGGGGCGGCCGTGCGCCGTGAGATTCAGCGGCCGCCGGCCGCTGTGGCCGGCGGCCGGCGGCCGATCTCGCTCACCTCGCGTCCTGGCCTACGAGTCCCGCCCGCCGCGCGACGGTGTAGAAGACGCCGGCGGCCATGCCGAGCACGGCGTGCCCGAGCCACCAGACCCACTGCGGGCTGACGAGGCTCGTCGTGAAGAGATCGTCCTCGCCGCTGTTCAGCGGCAGGATGACGTAGCGCATCACCACCCAGACGCCGAGGCCGTAGACGACGCCGGCCATGATCGGCGCGATGTCGCCACGGGGCCGGAGCACGGCCATCAGCACGGCGAACCCGACGCCGATCATCATCGAGTTCACCATGTGGCCGCCCAGCCCGAGGACGATCGGGCCGACATGGTTGCCCGGGCTGCCGAAGTGCTCGATGCCGCCGACCCAGGCCCAGATGGCCATCGGGGCGTCCCAGAACGTGTGCGCGTCCGAGAGCCAGCCGTACAGCATCTCGACCATCGCCAGCATCATCCCGCCGATCGCGCCGCCGGCGGCGCCGATCGCCACCACGCGCTTCGCGGCCGACCATCCGGCGAAATCCACGTGTCGTGCACTCATCAGAACCCCCGCTCTCCACCGTCGGTTGCTGTTGCTGGCTCAGACCTCGTCGCGCCCCCGGAAGATTCAGCCGGGGTGCGAACGGCGACGGCGGCGGAGCGGGCTAGCCGGCGCCGGAGCCGAGCAGCTCAGCCGCCAGCTGATAGCCGGAGGCCATCGCTGAAGCCGCTGGAACCGCGAGAGTC
This sequence comes from Gaiella occulta, assembly GCF_003351045.1. GTDB lineage: Bacteria > Actinomycetota > Thermoleophilia > Gaiellales > Gaiellaceae > Gaiella > Gaiella occulta. The sequence continues at coordinate 32,080 of NZ_QQZY01000005.1, read as the reverse complement.
AATGCCGGCCCGAGGCCGCAGCGACGGGAGCGGCGGGTGTCAGCAGAAACAGTGACTCCAGGCGCGGGTCTGTCCCGCCGCTCCCTGGTTGGTTGCGTTAGCGGGAGACCGTAACCTGTACCAGCCGCCGGGTTGAGACGCCGGCGAGGACGCCGTCGCCGGTCTTGCGAGCGCGGACGAAGAAGACGATCGCACCACCCCGGCTCAAAGGCAGGTTCGCCGTCGGTGTGATGTTCATGACCGCGTAGCCGTCGGATCCGGTCGGGGTCTCCGGCGTCGCACGGACGTACGAGTAGGGAAGGCCAATCGTGTAGACGAGCACATCGCGAACGACATATCCCCTCGTGTCGGTGACCCGGAAGCGAGCCGAGAAGGTGTTCCGCGAGCGGATGATCGCGGGCGAGAAGCCGACGTCGCTGATCACGAGGCGGTTGGGCAGGGCGACGCTGCTGGCCGGGATCGAGATCTTCCCGTCGGCGAGGCGGATCGCACCAGCCGGCAGGCCCGAGGCCTTGATCGGCGCAGTCGCCGGAGAGTTCGCGGTGCTCGAGCCGCGTCGGTTCGATGCGCGAACGCTGAGGAGGAGCGTCGCGCCCACCTCGGACACGGCGACGGTATGGCTTGCCCCCGTCTCGCCGGGGATGACGCGGCAGCTCTTGCCTGCGGCGTCACACTTGCTCCAGGTGTACGAGTACGTGATCGGCTGGTCGCCGATCCAGGTCCCGGCGAATCCGCTGGCGACATCGCCGGCCGCGAGCGCAGTGGCATTCGCGATCGCCGGAGCGACGGTGTTGACGGGAGTGCCGGGCGCGACAATGACGGGTGTCTGATTCGACACGATGCCGGCGGAGCCGACCGCGTTGGTCGCCGTCACGATCGCGCGAAGCTTGAAGCCGAGGTCGACGGCAGAGAGCAAGAAGCTCTGGCCTGTCGCTCCCGAGATGTTGCCGCAGCTGCTGCCGTTCGACGAGCACCGCTGCCACTGGAAGCCGAACGTGATGGGAGCCGTCCCCGTCCATGTTCCGGTGTCGACGTTGATCGTCTGTCCGATCTGGTAGCTGCCGTGGGGATCGGGTTGCTTCGTGGGGCTGGGGGCGCTTCCCGGAGCGGCGATCTTTGCCGTCGGGCCGGATGCTGCCGAGGACGTGCCGCTCGCGTTGGTTGCGGTGACGACAACTCGGAGGGTTCCGCCGACGTCGCCCGCCTCGACGACACGGCTCTGTGCCGTCGCCCCGGCGATCGACCCGCACGCCGCTCCGGCGCTGTCACAGCGCTGCCACTGGAACGTGTAGCTGATGGGGGTGTCACCGTTCCAGACGCCGGTTGTCGCGGTCAGGGTCTGGCCCTGCTGTGCCGTCCCGGTGATCGTGGGCGACGACGTGTTCGCCGGCGGCGCCGCTGTCGCGCTGCCGCGGGCGACCCCCGCTCCGAGCGCGAGGATGATTGCCAGGGCCGTCCCGAGTCGCAGGAGGTGGCCGATGGGTAGCCGTGCTCTGCGTATCCGAATCAGGGGTGATCTCATGATGTGCGTCTCTCCTTCTGCGTGGTGGATCCGTGGCTCGCGGCTCCTGCTTGGCGAGCCCGCACGTGTGCGTGCTCTATCGAGCGCGTCCCGCGAGGCGGGAAGCTCATCGAGCAATCGTGAATGGGCCGGCGTCGATGCCGACCAGCTCTGTCTTCGATGAGTCGGGCCAGGCGGCCTGCGTCTCACGCGCCAGCTGGCGGACGAGGCCGTCGATGCCCTCGTACGTCTCGATCTCGCGCTGTCGCGCTGCTCCCCCGCCGTCGAGAACGAGACGCTGCACGTCCTCGAGCTCCTCGATGCAGCCGAGCGCCCAGGCAGCGGGCCGAAGCCGGTCGGCGAGCGCTATCACGCGCTCGGACGCCGGCGCCAGATCGCCATGGGTGAGGTCGGGAAGGAAGCCGGAGAGCCCGTCGCGTGTCGCGACGAACATGGCCTCGCTGATGCGATCTCGGTCATGGACGCGGAGGTGCTCGCCCGCGTCGTAGCGACCCGCGAGGTCGTACACCAGGCACTGGACCAGCGCGACGATGGCGGCGGCGTCCGCGACCCGCGTTTGCACGTCGGCGGCGCGCATCTCGAGTGTCGCCGTCACCGGGTGGAGCCGCAGATCCCACCATAGATAGCTCATGTCCGGAACCGTCGAGCTGCGCCGAGCCCACGCCACGAACTCTGCAAGCTCGCGCCAGGTGGCGAACGCGGGCGGAACCCCGCAGCGCGTCAACGAGCGATTGAGCAGCGGGCGTGCAGTCGCCAGGCCGGTGTCCGTCCCGTCGTGGAACGGTGCGTTCGCGCCGAGCGCGACGATTTCCGGCAGATAGCTTCTCAATGCGTTGTGAACTGCGAGTGCCCGGTCGGCGCCGCCGACGGAGACATGGACGTGCAGACCGCACGTGAGCATGTGTCGCGCAGCCCATGGCTGCGCCGACGCGATGGCGGCATAGCGAGGACGGGGGAGGACGGGCCCGGGATCGGTTGCGCACGGATGGGCTCCCACTGCGACCGCGAGTGCCTCCGGGGCAAGTCCTACCGAGAGCGATCGTCTGACGGCGGCAAGCTCGCGTGCTACATCGGCCACCGCGACGCACACCGGGCTGACGATCTCAACCTGTGCTGCCCTGAACTCCGTCGCGACCCGCGGATCGCCTTCGAAGATACTGAGTGCCAGCTCGACTGCGGGTGCCGGCTGACTGGTGGAGGGATCGATCAGCAGGAGCTCCTCTTCGGCTCCTACCGTGAACGAGGAGACCGTGTCGAACTTCGCGCGCAGATACCTCTCGTCATACTCGAGATTCAGCTCGGCTTGCATTGTTCTCTCCTTCGCTCGTCTCTCTGGCCTGACGTCCGCAGGCGATTCGCGGCGAGCGTGGAATCGAGCGCGGCGCTCAGCCCCGCCAGTTCGGACAGACCCTCTGCTGGCACAGGACGAAGCTCGAGGCTGTCGCCACGGTGGTTCGCGACCCATAGCGTCCCGTGTTTCGCGATCAGTTCCTCGGCGGCTGCCTCGAGCATGTCGATGCCGTCGTCGTGGACGTTTGCCACGCCTGTCAGATCGACGATGATGTGAGCGATGCCACGCTCGAGACCGCGGAGGCACGCCGTGCGAATGCCCCGCGATGCCTCGAGGTCGAACGTCGGCGGGAGCACGCGAATCCAGTACGCGTACTTCAGCTCTTCCACGGCGATCGACCTGTTCCACGTCAGCGTCTCACCTGCCATCTGCCCGTCTCCTCGGTCGCGTCCGATCTCACAGGGTGTGAATCCACGGTAGGTGTGGCCCGATGAGCACCGCCACCAGCCGGATGAGCGCGATCCAGGGATCGTGTGAGCGTTTGCTCATACGGCGTCGCCCCGCTCGGGCCGACCACTCGGCTTGGCGCGTGCCCTCCTCGCCGACGGTCGAGATCGGGATCGGTCAGTCAGTCGCCGAGGCGGTAGCCGGCCTCGCGCACGGTCACGATGCGTGTCGGGTGCGCAGGGTCGGGCTCGAGCTTGCGACGCAGGTTGGCGATATGGACGTCGCAGGCGCGGGCGTCGCCGACGTATGTGCTCTGCCACAGGTGTTCCATGATCTCGCGACGGGAGAACACCTGGCCCGGCCGGCTCGCAAGGAGCGAGAGCACCCTGAACTCGGAGTGCGTGACGTGCACGGACTCGCCGCCTACGAGAACGGTGTGGCGGGCGAGATCGATCGTAATACCGGCGTGGTGGATGGTCGTCGTGGCGGCAGCGGCCTGCCGATCGAGGTCACGACGCCGTAACAGCGCTCGGACACGGCTGACGAGCTCGGCGAGCGAGAACGGCTTGGTGACATAGTCGTCGGCGCCGAGCTCCAGGCCGAGAACACGGTCGATCTCGGCGTCCCGCGCCGTGAGCATGACGATCGGCACGTCGCTCTCGGAACGCACGACGCGGCAGACATCGAGACCGGACAGCTCGGGCATCATCACGTCCAGGACGAGAACGTCGTACGGGGTCGCGCGGGCGGCGTCGAGGGCAGCCTGTCCGGTCGCTGCGGTGTCCACCTCGAATCCTTCCTGTCCAAGCGCGTACACGACCGACTCGAGAATGTCGGGCTCGTCCTCCGCCACCAGGATTCGAGCCATCAGACCGCCGACCTCGATCCGAATACGATCGAGGCGCTCGTGCCGCCACCCTCTGCGGGCTCGATCTCGACCTCGCCACCGAGTACCGCGACAACCCCTCCGACGATCGAAAGCCCGAGACCGAAGCCCTCAGCCGTCCTCGAGCCTCCCCGGTAGAACCGGTCGAACAGCCGCTCGCGATCGCCGTACGGGATCCCGGGGCCACGATCGCGCACCTCGATGCGCACACGGCCCTCGCCGGCCGTGGCCGCAGAGAGCCGGACGGGGTTCCCGTTCGCGTGCTTCACGGCGTTCTCCGCCAGATTCCCGACCGCCTGATACAGGAGATCGTAGTGGGACCACGCAGTCAGTCCGGGCGGGCAGTCCACCTCTATCGTCGCACCGCCTCTCACCCTGAAGACGCTCGCCGTCTCCTCGAGCAACGACGCGATGTCGACTGCCTCGAGCTCGATCTGCTCGGCACGGGTCTGTGCCCTCGCGAGAGTCAGCAACGCGCGGATCAAACGCTCGAGGCGGTCGGACTGTCGGCTGATCACGGCGAGAAACCGGTCCCGAGCATCGGGCTCTGCCTTGGCTCCGCCTTGCAGCACCTCCATCGCGCTGACGATGGCGGCGATCGGCGTCCGCAGCTCGTGAGCCGCGTTCGCGACGAATTCTCGCTCGGCGCGCTCGCGTCGATCGGCGGCAGTGACCTCGGTGATCACGAGCAGTGCTGCCTGTCCCGGTATGCCCGCGGGGACTCCCGCGACAGAGAACGTCTCTCCCGACACGGTGTGGACGCGCTCGCTCGTCCGCCCTGCCCCTGCTTTGAACAGCGGCGTTGCGAGATCGCGGAGACTCAGGTCGGGCCACGGCTCCGGCAATGGCTCCCCTGGCGCGAGGGCCCGTCGACCGATCTGCAGCCGCGCGCGTGAGTTGGCGAACACAACCCGTAGATCGCGATCCACCGCCACGACACCCTCCTGGAGCTGCTCCAGGAAGCTTCGAAAGCGGTCGCGTTCCGCCTCGAGGGTGGCGAAGGAGTTGCGGAGATGCAGGCGCATCCCGTCGACGGCGCTGCCGAGCTGCCCGATCTCGTCGTTGAACCGGAGGGTCAGTGGATTGTCGAAGTTCCCCTGCTCGATCGCGCGTGCCGCGGTCGTCACGCGGCGTACGCGAGAGGTGATCAGGAGCGCGAGTGCCGTACCGAGCGCTGCCCCGCCGACGATCGCGATCAGCACGGTCAGCCCGAGCTGGCCGCGCACTATGTCTCCCGCAGCGACGAGGTCGGGGCGGGAGGCTACCGCGACGAGCGCCCCGGCAGAACCTGTGCGTAGCCGGAGCGCGACGATGATGCGGCGACCCCCATCCGTCGACTGGACGAGACGCCTCCCCGCCAGGGCGCTACGAACCGTCTCGTCGATGCCGGTCACGGACTCGACGTCGACCCCGTTCGAGGACTTCCCGGAGATCCTCCTTCCGTCCTTGTCGAACAGGAACAACGCAATGCGTCTTCGCGTCGCAGCCGATGCCGCAGCCGCCCGAGCTCCCTCGGGAGTCGTCTCTGACGACACCAGCGCCGCCGCGGTCACGGCGGAGCCGGCGGCAAGGTCCTCGGCACGTGCCCGGAACGCGCTCTCGCTGCGCACGGTGAGAATCTCCGCGACCGCGACGGCAGTGACGCTCACGATGACGGCGACGACAAGCGCCAACCAGACGCGCATGCTGATCGACCCGAGCCGCCGCATAGACACAGTATGGCCGCGCTCCGGGTAGCGCAGACGTCCGCGATCGGTACGCGACCACGCGTCGGGAGCTGCCCTCCGACCCGATCGTGAGCCGGGTGGGCGAACACGGATCTCCGCGCGAGCGCGTCGAGTGCTGTGCCGCCGCCGCGCGATGCCCAATCTCGCAGCGAACTCACGCCGCTGCGCACGGTCGAACGTGGGCGAAGCATGTTTGTCCGGCCCTCGGCGGCTACTGCGTTCGGGACGTGACGCCTGAGGCCGCGGCGGACGTCAAGGCGAAGAGGATCCGGGATGGCGCCGGCCGCGAAGGCGAAGCGCCGTCCGCTCACCCTGCCGAGCGAGATCCGTCTCGTGCGCGCGCTGACGAGCCGCGCCGCCGCGGCGACCGGGTCGCGTGGAAGGCCAAGCGTGCGCACGAGGACGTTCGTGTGGCCGCCGGGCACGAAGCCGACCGGGGCGGGGCCCGTTACGCCGTTCAGCACCGCGTTGAAGAGCCCGTCCCCACCGTAGGCGACGATCGCATCGGCGCCCGCAGCCTCGCGTGCGAGCTCCGTCGCATGGCCGCGCCGGTCCGTGCGTACGATCGTGAGCTCGCCCGCCCGCTCGAGCACGCGCGCCACGGCGTCGAGCCGCTCGTCCGTCACCCGGCTCGCGCAGGGGTTGACGATCAGCGTCGCGCGCACGTGCCTGTCTCCCATGCCGTCAGCCCGAGTTCGACACGGCGGGAGGCCGAGGCGATTCGCCCCCCGGCTCGAGCGGGGCGAGGCGTGACGGGCGGCTGAATCCCGTGCCGGGCGACCGGGGTCGGACAGCACGTGGAAGAAGCGACCGGGACGCGCGGGCCGTACCGTATGCCGAGCCTCGGCCGGCTCGCACCGGCGCTCGCGGTGCTCGCGCTCTTCCTCGTCCCGTGGGCGTTCTGGCTCTCGCGGACGCTGCCCGCGACCCACACTGCGCGCCACTGGGATCTCGCGTGGGCGGGCTTCGACGTCGCCCTCGCGTTCGGCCTCGCGTCGACGGCGCTCAGCGCTGTCCGGCACTCGCCCTGGCTGGCTGCGGCGGCGAGCGCGACGGGCACCCTGCTCGTCGTCGACGCGTGGTTCGACGTCCTCACCGCGCAGGGCGGCAGCGAGCTCGCGCTCGCGGCGGCCGAAGCCGTGCTCGTCGAGCTACCCCTCGCCGCGCTCAGCTTCTGGATCGTCCGCGACGCCGAGCGTGCGATCGAGACGCTCTGCGACTGCCTGCGGATCCGGCGCGACGCGCCGAAACGCGCGGCGGTACCTGTGCGTCCAGCCGTGCGACATGGACGCTGACCACAGCACCGTCGCCGTCTACACCTTGCCGGGGTGCGCCCACTGTGAGCGCGCGCGGGCGCTGCTGCGCCGTCGCGGCATCTCGTTCACGGAGGTGCGCGGCGACGGCGTGCCCGGCTTCCGCCGCATGCTGCTCGAGCTGACCGGTCGCGCGTCGGTGCCGCAGATCACGATCGACGGGGCTCCGGTCGGCGGCGCCTCCGACCTGGCGCGGCTCGACCGCCGCGGGATCCTCGTGCCGCTGGCACGGCGCGAGCCGTTCCCGCGCGCGCGCGCCGTCCGCCGCTTCAACCCGGTCGGACTGCTGGCGGCGCCGTTCGGTGGGACGTACGGCCTCTGGCGTCACGCCGTCGACGTCGTCGAGCGGGACGGACGGCTGCGCGAGCGCCTGCCGGTCGGGTCGGCCGAGCAGGCCGCGCAGCTCGCCGGCCTCCTGAACGAGCGAGCCGCTGCCGCGTAGCGGCGGCGCGCTTCCTCTCCTCGTCTCGTGAGGCCGGCTGCGGAGGCGTGGCGCTAGCGGACGATGCGCGCATCGGGCCGGAAGGCCGCGACCGAGAACCAGAAGGGCTCGTCGAAGGGCACCGCCTTGCCGTTCTCGAGCACCTGTGCCGAGCCGACGTCGGCGCCGTTGGCGATCGTCGAGTCCCCGAGCGCCGACGCGACGCCGGGCGTCCAGCGCACGTCGAGCCTGCGGGCGCCGAGTTCGACCGTCACCTGCCGCCGTTTGCGCAGCAGCGAGAACGGGACGACGACCGCCTGCCCCTTGTCCTCGAGATACACCACTCGCTCCTTCGGCGGCAGCCGGTCGTCACCCGCGTTCGCGGCGGCGAAGAACGGCGGCGACGACGCGTCGTCGTAGCCGACGTAGGGGTTGTCCCCGTAGGAGCGCTGGTATCCGGTCTGCCTCGAGAGGACCTTGCCGTCGGGATTCTCGCGGCGGAACTGCGCCCAGGAGACGATCCGCGCCGGCAGCTGCTTCAGCTTCGTGCCGGTGAGCGCACCGACGATCGCCTCGCCTCCGAACTGCTGCCACCACGACTCCGTCTGGCGGTCGTACATCACGAGGTCCGAGTTGCGCAGGTTGCCGGTCGTGCCGAAGTCGAGAACGCGCCCGCCGATCCGGCGGTCGAAGACGATGGCCGTGTTGCACAGCGGGCAGAACGTCACGGCGAGCGGAGTGCCTCCGAAGTCGTCGTTGACGATCTCGTGCCAGATCAGGATCTGGATCGGGTAGGCCCGCACCTCCCCGTTCAGGTCGAGAGCGATCACGGGCTCGCGGTCGCGGAGGAAGCGGGCGTCCCCGACCGCCACGAACCGGGGGGCGTCGATCGCGGGAATGCCGTCCTTCGGCGGCCCGCCGGACTGGATCTCCGTGAACGGGACGCTGTGCTTCCCGAAGTCGGTCTTCCAACCCGCCTTGAGCGCGGCGGGCGGTGGCGGGGATCCCTCGCCGAGGCCGACGTTCGGGAGCGGTGTGGTCGCGAGCGCCTTCCCGATCGAGTCGAGCACATCCTCCTCCGACGGCGCGCCGTCGCGCGTCGCGACCAGGACGGCGGCTCCGGCCCCGGCGAGGACGGCGACTGCGAGGAGGAGTGTGATGAGGGTGCGGCGCCTCGGCATGGCCGGCGTTGGAGTCGAGGCGCCGGGCCGAGAATCGGCCCGGCGCCTCGAACGAGATGGGCTACTTGGGAGGAATGGTCGGCATGAAGTTCGGGTCGATCTTGCCCTGCGTCACCTTGCCGAACGGCGAGGTGAAGTTGCGGGCGCCGATGTGGATGAACCAGACGCCCTTCGTGCCCGGCTTGCCGCCGTGGACGTCGGTCTTGAGGTCGTGGAAGTGCGTGACGCCGGGACCGTAGAGCTTGTTCACCCGCGCTTGGTCGGCCTTCGTGAACACGCCGGGAATCCCGACGGCGACCCAGTTCAGGTTCTTCGCCTTCGCGAGGTTCATGCTGTCGAAGTGAAGGGCCATCAGGAGGCCGCTCGGGAGCATCAGCACCTCATGGTCGGACATGGAGTTGAGCCCGAGGCCCTTCGCCGGCCTGAAGTTCTGGACGAGCTGCTGCCAGAGCCTTGCGTCCTGCTGTGTCAGTGCGAGCTGGGCGCGCAGCTTCGCGATCTCCTGGGCCTGTGCGTTCGACGTCGCGGCCCCACCGGATGATCCGAACGCTGCGGCGGCGATGAGCCCGGCCGCGACCAGGGCTGAGAGCGGCGCGACGAACCTCATGCGCCTGACGCGACCACGGGTCGATCCCACCATGTGGTTGTTCCTCCTGTAGCGTTGCTTGACGGGTACACGTCGTCAGATGCCGCGTGACGGGCCGGCGATTCAGGATGTCGGCGTGGTCGCGGCCGACCGCGTCCGCCCCTCTAGGATCCGTGCGTGAGCACGGAAGCGGAAGACGACGCGGCGCTGCTCGCCGCCGCGCGGCGGGGCGACGTGGAGGCGTTCTCCGAGATCGTCCGCCGCCACGAGCACCGCCTGCGACTCGTGGTCAGGCGCATCCTCGACGACACACGTGACGTCGAGGAGGCGGTTCAGGACGTGTTCGTGCAGGCGTGGCGCAACCTCGACCGCTACCGCGGCGAGGCGGCGGTGTTCACGTGGCTGTATCGCATCGGAGTCAACGAGAGTCTCGCTCGGCGCCGCCGGAAACGCCTGGAGACCGTCGACCTCGACTCGCCGGGGGCCGCAGCCGTCCATGACGCGCGCGTCGAGGTGCAGCCGGCCCTCAGCGTCGAGTCGGCGGACACCCGCGACCGTGTGCGCGCGGCACTCGCGGCGCTCCCGTTCGACTACCGGGAGGCGGTCGTGCTCCGCGATCTCGCCGGCCTCTCGAACGAGGAGGTCGCGGACGCGCTCGGCCTCTCCGTCTCGGCGACGAAGAGCAGGATCCATCGCGGCCGCATGCAGCTACGCGAGCTGCTCGAACCCGACCTCGGCGACTAGACCATCCAGACCAGGCCGTCCCAGTACGCGCGGACGCGCGACTTCCGGTCGAGCTCGAGGTGGAGCTCGCGCGGCAGCCGCATCCCGGGTCTGGCGAACACCTGCAGCGGCTCGGCCGTGACGAGCTCGAACTCACCGTCCGGCGGGCTGGTCGCGGCGTCGAGGCTGATCGTTCCGCCGCAGCAGCGCTTGCAGGGCCAGACGTAGACGGAGCCACCCTGGCTGCGGATCTCCTCGACCACCGTTTCTCCTGCCACGATCTTCACGTCACGGCCTTCCCGTCGGCGCCGCGTATGCCGCCTTCACGAGCTCTGATGCGGAAACGCACGAAAGGATTCATCAGGAGCGGCCCTCGCTCCGTTCCCCCGCCGCGAGGCGGAGCTCCTCGACGAGCACGCCGACCGGCGGTCGATCATCCCGATTCTGCGGACGCGCGTAGGTGACGATGCCCGCCGGGGCGACGACGAAGTCCCCACCCAGCTGCAGCGTGTCGTCGCCGAGCCGCAGCGGAGGGTGTCCGCCGGCGAGCAGCCGTGCGTAGCGCAGCCACACGCGGGGGTCGAGCCAGACCCCCGCCACGCTGGACCGTCCCATTCCCCACGCCTCGTAGGCCCGCCGCTCCCGATCGACGAGCACCGGGAAGGGGACGTCGAGCCCTCTCAGCAGGCCTTCGCGGACGCGCTCGGCATCGTCGTGGACGACGAACACGACCGCTCCGCCGAGCGCCTCGATGCGGTCGCGCTTTCCGAGCACCTTCACGAGGTGCGCGCGGCAGATCAGTCAGCCGGCGTGCCGCAGGAAGCTGACGAGCACCGCCCGCTCGCGGAGATCTTCGAGGTCGAAGAGGGCCCCGTCGAGCGTCGGCAGGACGAGCGCCGGCGCGGCATGCCCGGGGCGAGCGGCTCGTGCGTCCTCTCTCACGGCACCGACGATCTCACAGAGCGGACACCTCGGCCACCTGACCGAGCATGGATCCGCCGATCGGCGTGGCCGCCGGGGGCCGTCCGGGCCGCGCGGATCGGTGGATCCAGGCTGCGCTCCAGGTTCACGATCCGTTCGACCCGACCGGAGAGCGCGAGATTCGCGCTCGCGTCGCTCGCGCTCGTCTGGCGGCGTCGAAGCCGTCGACGAACGTGGCACGGCGTCCAGGAGTCGAGGCGCGGCGGCCCCGTCCGCAGGTCTCAACCTCGGCTTCCGGCGTGCCGACAAGAGCAGAATGCACGGGAGCACGAGCCGGCCCGGCCTCGCGGTGTGGGTTGCGACGGTCGTCGCAGCAGGGAGCCTGATCGGAGCCACGAGCGTCGGCCCGGTGGCCGCCGTCGTCTGGGACGCCCCGCTGGAGCTGTTCTCGCTCGTCGTCGTGACCGCGGCGCTCTGCGTGCTCGCGTCGGCCGCGGTGGTCGTCGTCGGGATGCGGGACGACACGGCCGAGGTGGGCCTCCTCGGAGGTAGCTTGCTGGGCCTGTCGCTGCTCGCACTTGCGCACGGCATCGCCGTGCCGGGCGTCCTCTACGGCCCCAACACGGCTGTTACGGCAACGACCCTCCTCTCGCTCCCGGTCGCCGTCGCGATCGCTTCGCCGCTGCTCGCCTCGCGCACCGGCCCGGCGCAGTGGGTCGCTCGGCGCTGGCGCCGATGGGTGGCCGCCTGGATCGCTCTCGTGGTCGGCGTCTCCGCGCTGCTTCTCGCACTCCCGTCTGCGTTCGGCATACCGGGGCCGCGCCACCCGGCCACCGTCGCGGTGGCGGCGGCGTCGGTGCTGGTCATGCTGACGATCTCCTACGGCCAGTTGCGGCTGTACTGGGTGGGCGAGCTGAGGGCGACGCTGGTTGGAGCTCTCGGCTTCGCATTCATCGGCGTGACGGCGATCCAGTGGGTGGGGGAACGCCCGTTCAGCCTCGGCTTCTGGATCGTGCACCTGCTCGACACCGTCGGCGTTCTCGCGGCTTGCGGCGCCGTCGCGCTCGGCCATCGCGCCGAGCGGCCGGTGCGCGACCTCCTCGCTCCGATCGTCGAGCGGGATCCGCTCGCGACGCTCGAGCTCGGCCTGGCGCCGGTCGTGCGGCGCTTCGTCGCCGCCCTCGACGCCAAGGATCCCCAGACGCGCGACCACGTCGTCCGCGTCGCCGAGACGGCGATGCGCGTCGGCGAACGTCTCCGTGTCGAGCCTCGCCGGCTTCGCTACCTCGGCCTCGCCGCGCTCCTCCACGATGTCGGGAAGCTCACGGTCGACGACGCGATCCTGAAGAAGCCGGGACGTCTCACGAACGACCAGTACGAGCGGATCAAGCGTCACACGAGCGACGGGGAGAAGCTCCTTCTCGCCGCGCGCGAGCTCGCGCCCGCGGCCGGGTTCGTGCGCTCCCACCACGAGCGCGTCGACGGGAGGGGATACCCCGACGGCCTCAGCGGCGAGCAGATACCCCTCGAGGCGCGGATAATCGCCGCGTCGGACGCCTACGACGCGATCGTGCACACGCGTCACTACCGCGACGGGCTCGGGAAAGAGGCGGCTGCCTCGATCCTGGAGGAGCATGCCGGCAGCCAGTGGGACGCGGACGTCGTCGCTGTGCTCCTGGCCGTCGTCGAGGAGGCTCGCGCGAGCGGCAGCGTCTTCTGGAGGGTCGGACGCGAGCCGGCGGCCGGCATCGGCCACGAGGCCTGTGCCACGTGCGCCACCTGCGCCGACGCGCTGCCGGTCGAGGTCGCGGAGCTGCTCGCGGCGCTTTCGAGCTGACGCGCGCCCCGCATGCTCCCGGAGCCACCGCCGCGTGATGCGGGCAGGCGGGAGGGGCTCGCTCGGCGCGCCTGAGCGCTCCTGCCGCGGGCCTCGCGTGCGACCGCGCGCGGTACCCTTGCGCGATGCGCGTTCTGGTCACGGGCGGCGCCGGCTTCATCGGGTCCCACTTCGTCAAGCGCCTCGTCCGTGGGGGCCACGACGTCGTCGTGCTCGACAAGCTCACCTATGCCGGCAACCCGGCCAACCTCGCGGGCGTCGAGCACGAGCTCGTCGTCGGCGACATCGCCGACCCCGAGGCGGTCGCGCGCGCGGGCGCCGGCTGCGACGCGATCGTCAACTTCGCGGCCGAGACGCACGTCGATCGCTCGATCCTCGGCCCGAAGGAGTTCGTGCACACGGACGTGCTCGGCACGATGTGCCTGCTCGAGCTGGCGCGGGAGACGGGGGCCCGCTACGTGCAGGTGTCGACCGACGAGGTGTACGGCGACCTCGAGGCCGGCTGCCGCGCCCGCGAGGACGATCCGCTGCGCCCCTCCAGCCCCTACAGCGCGGCCAAGGCCGGCGGCGACCTGCAGGTGCTCGCCTACGTCCGCACCTACGGGGTGAACGCGTCGATCACGCGCGGCGCCAACACCTACGGCGCCAACCAGTATCCCGAGAAGCTCGTGCCGCTCTTCGTCACCAACGCGCTCGAGGGGCAGCCCCTCCCCGTCTACGGCGACGGCAAGCAGGTGCGCGAGTGGCTCCACGCAGAGGACCACTGCGCGGGCATCGAGCTCGTCCTGCACGAGGGCGCGCCCGGCGAGATCTACAACGCCGGCGGCGAGGATCACGAGAACCTCGAGGTCACCTACCGCATCCTCGAGCTGACCGGCGCCGACCCCTCGCTGATCCGCCACGTCGAGGACAGGGCCGGGCACGACCGCCGCTACGCCGTCGACGACGCCAAGCTGCGCGCGCTGGGCTGGCGCCCGCGGCACTCGTTCGGCGAGACCGGCCTGCCCGAGACGGTGGACTGGTATCGGGAGAATCGCGCCTGGTGGGAGCCCATCAAGTCGGGCGCCTACCGTGCCTACTACGAGGAGCAGTACGCGAGCCGGCTCAAGGGCTGAGCCGTCCGACCGAGAATGACCCTATGGGGCATTTCGTGCGGCATCTGATCCTCCTCCTCTCCGTGCTGGCGCTCGCCGCCGGCGCATCCGCGGCGACGCCGCCGGGCGACTCGGCCCCCGCCCCCGCGCCGGCGCTCTCCTCCCCCGTGTACGTGCTCACCGGCGGCGGCTACGGCCACGGAGTGGGCCTGAGCCAGTTCGGCGCGCTCGCGCAGGCGAACGCCGGCCGCAGCTACCGAGACATCCTCGACTTCTACTACCCCGGGACGACGATCGCGACCTCGCCCCGCTCCCGCGTGCGCGTGCTCCTCGGCGCCGGCCTGACGACGGTGACGATCGGCTCGTCCGTGCCGTTCGCGGTTCGCGACGCCACCGGTGCCAGGACTCCCCTCCCGGCGGGCGAGCTTACGCTCGCGCCCGACCTGGCGTTGACGATCGACGGGCAGCCGACCGTGCTGCCCGGGCCGCTCGCCTTCCTGCCCGGCAAGGGAGGCCCGCTCACGCTCGGCGGCAACGGCTACCGGGGCGAGCTGCGCGTCTCGGTCGTGGACGGCGCCCTGCAGGTGATCGACGCCGTCGGCCTCGACGCGTACCTGTTCGGCGTCGTGCCGGGCGAGATGCCGAAGGAGTGGCCCGCTGCCGCCCTGCAGGCGCAGGCCGTGGCAGCGCGCTCGTACGCGCTCGCGAACCTCGTCAAGAACCGTCCCTTCGACCTCTACTCCGACCAGCGCAGCCAGGTCTACCGCGGCGTCGCCGCGGAGTCGCCGAGCACGACCGCGGCCGTGAAGGCGACGCGCGGCGAGATCCTCACGTTCGACGGCAAGGTCGCGACGACGCTCTACTCGGCGTCCTCGGGAGGGCGCACCGCGGCCAGCGCGGACGTGTTCGGGGTTCCGTTCGCCTATCTGCGGACGCGTGACGATCCGTGGGACGCGGAGTCCCCCTACCACCGCTGGCCGCCGCGAACGTACACATCGGCTGCGCTCGCGAAGGCGTTCGGGCTTCCCTCGCCCGTCGTCGACGTCGAGATCGTGCCGACGCCCTCCGGGAGGCCCGCCTCGGTCACGCTCGTGACCCGGGCGGGCACGCGCACGCTGCTGAAGGCCGCCGACGTGCGCGCCCGGCTCAGGCTGCGCTCGACGGCATTCCGGATCGGGGTGCTGCGCATCACGCGTCCGTCGGGCCCCGTGGCCCCCGGGGCGCCGGTCACGGTGTCGGGGATCGCGCGCGACGTCGACGGCGCCGTGCTCGAGAAGCTCGGCGCCACGGGTGCGTGGCTGCCGACCGCGAAGGTCGCTCCTGCCGAGGACGGCGCCTTCCAGGTGACCGTGCGCCCGACGGCAACGGCCACCTACCGGCTAACCGCATCCGGCCTGCCCGGGCCCGCTTTGACGCTGACAATCTCCGACGGGGCCTCATGACGGGGCGCGCGGCGGCCGCGGCCGCCGCGATCGTGCTCGCTCTCGTCGCGCCGGCCGGCGCCGCCGCGGCACGCTACGTGGTCGGTCTCGAGCCGGATGCCGCTTCCGCAGGCGTCGCGCGCGAACTGCGGGCGCGCGGCGCGACGCCGGTCGAGAGCCTCGCGCCGCTTCCCGCGCTCGTCGTCGACACCGCGGACGCCGCCGCCCTGGCAGGCGTGCGCGGCGTCCGCTACGTGGAGCCGCTGCGCGTGCGACGGCCCGCGTTCACGCCCAACGACCCGTTCCTGCCGCGGCAGTGGTACCTGGCGCAGAACCGCTCCTACGACGCCTGGACCGAGCTGCCGCCGCTCGCCGCCGTGCGTGTCGCCGTGATCGACTCCGGCGTCGACGCGACGCACCCACAGCTCGCGGGCCGCATCGCCGCGGCGCGGAGCTTCGTCGGCGGCGACCCGTCGGACACGTCCGACACGCAGGGCCACGGCACCTTCGTCGCCGGCCTCATCGCCGCCGCAGCCGACGACGGCGTCGGGATCGCGGGGCTGGCGCCGTCCGCGCAGCTCCTCGTCGCCAAGGTCGTCGGCCCGCAGCGCTCGATCTCGGTCGAGGCGGAGGCGAAGGCGATCCGCTGGGCCGTCGCGCGCGGAGCGCGGGTGATCAACATGAGCCTCGGCGGCCTGCGCGACCCGGCCGACGCCTCGCGGGACACCTATTCGCGGCTCGAGGCGGACGCGGTCGCCTACGCCGTGTCGAAGGGCGTCCTCGTCGTGGCCGCGGTGGGGAACTCCGACCAGGCTCCCTCCCAGCCGTGGCCGTATGCGAGCTGGCCGGCCGCGCTGCCGCACGTGCTCGGCGTCAGCGCACTCGCCCGCAGCGGCGACGCGCCGCTGTTCTCGAACCGCGACCCGGTGTTCAACGACGTCGCGGCGCCGGGCGAGGAGATCCTCTCGACGCTCCCGCTGGCGATCACCGCGCAGCGACCCGAGTGCAGCGAGCAGGGCTACTCCTCGTGCGGTCCCGACGAGTACCGGAATGCCGAGGGCACGAGCTTCGCCGCCCCGCAGGTGACGGCCGCCGCGGCCCAGCTGATCGCCGCCGACCCGTCGCTTGCCCCCGGTCAGGCGGCGGCGCTGATCGAGCGCTCCGCCGTCGACGCGACCGCGGCGAACGGGTGCGCGAAGTGCGCGCCCGGCAGGGACCCCCTCACCGGCTGGGGGCGGCTCGACGCCGCCGCCGCTCTCGCCGCGCCGCGACCGGCGCGGGACGCGTTCGAGCCCAACGACGGCGCCGGCGCGAGCGCCTACCCGCTCTACGGCGTGAAGCGCCGTGTGGACGCGACCCTCGACTACTGGGACGACCGCGACGACGTCTACCGCGTCTACCTGCGGCGCGGGCAGGCGCTGTACGCGTCCTACGGCGGGGCGACGCCGCAGGCCGCCGCGTCTCTCTCGCTGTGGAGGCCGGGCAGCGAGAGCCTCGCCGCCGCCGGCCGGCCGACCGGCCGTGTGCGCCGCTCGGCGGCCGGGCAGCGCGTGCGCGTCTCCTACCGGGCGCCGCATGCCGGCTGGTACTCCCTGCAACTGCGCCTGGAGCGGCCGGGTGGCGGCGCCTACCGTCTCAGCGTCGTCAAGGCGTGGTAGCGGCGCCTTCGGCTTCCCCTACGCGTTCTCGAGCAGCTCGTCGTCGGGAACCTCGCGCAGCACGCGCGCGGGGCTCCCGACGACGACGACCCGCGGCGGCACGTCCTTCGTGACGACGGCGCCGGCGCCGACGAACGCCTCCTCGCCGACCTCGATCCCCGGGCACAGGATCGCCCCCCCGCCGATCCGCGCACCGCGCCGGATCGTCGGCCCCTTGACGTTCCCGAAGCGCTTCTCGGTGCGGCCCATGAAGTTGTCGTTCGTCGTCACGACGCACGGGGCGATGAAGACGCTCTCCTCGAGCGTCGAGTAGGCGGTGATGTACGCGTCCGCCTGGATCTTCGCGAGCGCCCCCACGGTGCTGTCGTTCTCGATCAGGGAGCCGCGTCCGAGCACGACGTCGTCGCCGATCGTGACGCGCTCGCGCACGCAGGACTGGTCGCCGAGGATGACGCGGGCGCCGATCGTCGACCCGGCGAACACGATCGCAGCGGTGGAGACGATCGTGCCCTCGCCGATGACCGTCGGCGGCAGCGGCTCGCGGCTCGCGGTCGACCGCGGCGACAGCGACGGCTGCTTGCCCACGACCGCGTACTCGAGCACCTTCACGCCTTCGCCGAGCACGGTGCCGGGATGGACGATCGCGCTCGGGTGCACCTCGACGCTCACGCCGGCGCTCCGGTGCGGAGCGAGGTCGTCAAGCGGTCGAGCGCGCGGACGACCGCGAGCCCGTCGAGCGCCTCGCGGTGGCCGCCGGGCCCCTCGACGACGAGCCGGAGGAAGTGCTGCATCTCGAGTCGCAGCGGCTCGTCGTTCGGGATCTTGGGGCTGAAGATGTCGCCGGTGCGGGTGCGCCACTCGCCGTAGGTCTCGGCCGGCTCCCACGGCGCCTTGTCGTACACGGTCACCTTGCGCTCGAGCTCCATGTCGTCGAACACGACCATCTTCTCGAGCCCGACGACCGTCATCTTCCGCATCTTGTGCGGGTCGAGCCAGGACAGGTGCATGTGCGCGATCTTCCCGGACGGGAAGCGCAGGAAGCAGAAGACGACGTCCTCGATGCCCTTCTGGAGACGGTCGATGCCGTGGGCGACGGCCTCGCTCGGCTCCTCGCCGAGCAGCCAGAGGATGACCGAGAGATCGTGGACGCCGAGCGACCAGAGCGCGTTCTCGTTCGAGCGGATGACGCCGAGGTTCTGCCGGTTCCCGTAGATGCACGCGACGTCGCCCAGCTCGCCGGCGTCCACGAGCTCCTTCACCTTGCGCAGGCCCGGGTGGTAGAGGAGCAGATGCCCCGGCATGAGCACCTTCCCCGCCCCCCGTGCGAGCGTCACGAGCTCCTCCATCTCGGCGCCGCGCATCGCCGGCGGCTTCTCCACGAACACGTGCTTGCCGGCTTCGAGGGCCTTCCTGGCGAGCGCGTGGTGCGTCGGCACGGGCGTCGCGATCACGACGGCGTCGACGGTGTCGTCGTCGAGCATCTCGTCGAACGACGCGGTGACGCGAGCCGAGGGGTACCGCTCGGCGTACTCCGCCCGGCGGCGCTCGTCGGTGTCGCACACCCAGGCGAGCTCGGCGAGCTCCCCGACCACGCGCACGACGTTCTTGCCCCAGCCGCCGACACCGGCGTGGGCGACCCTGATCACAGCTTCCACACCTTGTCGCTCTCGATCCCGTGGCGACCGATCGCGTTGCGGAGGTCGACGACGAGCCGCGCGTCGTCGACGAGCCGGGCGTAGTCGATGCTCGTGTGGGCCGTGGCGATGACGACGGCGTCGTAGGCGCCGGGCTCGAGCGGCGCCGAGGAGAGGGTCGTCCCGTGCTCCTCGAACGACGGCACGTGCGGGTCGTGGTAGGCGACGGCGGCGCCGGCGTTCTGCAGCAGCTGGATCAGCTTCACGGCGGGCGACTCGCGCGTGTCGGAGATGTCCGCCTTGTAGGCCACGCCCAGCACGAGGATGCTCGACCCCTTCAGCGACCTGCCGGCGCCGTGGTTGAGCGCCTGCGAGACGCGGGAGCGGCAGTAGTAGGGCATGTTCTGGTTCACCTCGCCGGCGAGCTCGATGAACCGGGTCGAGAAGTCGAACTCGCGTGCCTTCCAGGTGAGGTAGAACGGGTCGATCGGGATGCAGTGGCCGCCGAGGCCGGGGCCGGGCTCGAAGCGCATGAAGCCGAACGGCTTGGTCGCGGCGGCGTCGACCACCTCCCAGATGTCGATTCCCATGCGGTCGCACAGCTGCGCGAGCTCGTTCACGAGCGCGATGTTGACGGAGCGGAAGATGTTCTCGAGCAGCTTCGTGAGCTCGGCCGCCTCGGGCGTGGAGACGCGGTGCACGGAGTCGACGGCGCTGCCGTAGAGGGCGGCCGCAGCCTCGGTGGAGGCGTCGTTGACGCCGCCGACGACCTTCGGCACGTTCTTCGTCGTGAAGTCGAGCCGGCCGGGGTCGACGCGCTCGGGCGAGAAGGCGAGGTGGAAGTCGACGCCGGCGACGAGCCCCGAGCCGCGCTCCAGGATCGGCAGGATCTCGTCGCGCGTCGTGCCGGGATAGGTGGTCGACTCGAGCACGACGAGGTGGCCCGGCCGCAGACGCGCCGCGATCTGCTCGGCGGCGGAGAGGACGATCGAGAGGTCGGGCTCGCGCTGCCTGGACAGTGGCGTCGGCAGGGCGATCAGGATCGCATCCGCCTCGCGCAGCTCGTCGTAGTCGGTCGTGGCGCGCAGCCCGCGCTCCTCGACGAGCTGCTTCAGCTTCGCGCTCGGGACGTCCTCGATGTAGCTCTCGCCGCGGTTCAGCTGCGCGACGCGCTCGGCGCTGACGTCGACGAGCAGGACGGAGCGTCCCGCGTCGGCGAAGACCTGGGCGAGAGGTACGCCGACGTAGCCGGCGCCCACGATGGCAACGTCACGATGCACGGCGGGCAATCGTAGCGGCCAGCGCGGCGGCGATCCGCCCGGAGGCGTGCCCGTCGCCGTAGAGGACGGGACGCTCGGCCGGCATCCGCGCCGTCTCGATCGCGGCGGCGATCCGGGCCGGGTCGTCGTCGACGAGCGTGTTCGCGCCCGCGAGGACGGTGTCGATCCACTCGGTCGACGGGCGCATCGTCACGCACGGCACCCCGTACCAGTACGCCTCCTTCTGCAATCCGCCCGAGTCGGTCGCGATCACCGCCGCCTGCGAGGCGAGGGCCGCGAAGTCGAGATAGCCGAGCGGCTCGATCACGGACACGTTCGGCGGCACGGCCACGTCGTTCTGCGCCAGCACGGCGCGGGTGCGCGGGTGCGCGGGGAGCACCGTCGGGCGCCCGCACGCCCCGAGCCCGCGGACGATGCGCTCCAGGCGCTGCGGCCGCACGTTCGCCTCCCGGTGCACGGTTGCGACGACGTAGGAGCCCGGCTCGAGGCGAAGCCGCGCGAGGATGCGCGAGCGGCTGCGGGCGAGCGGCACGAAGCGGCGCGCCGCGTCCGCCATCACGTCGCCGACGACGTGGATCTCGCCCTCCACGCCCTCGCCCCGCAGCGTCGCCGCGGAGCGCTCGTCCGGCGCGAACAGCAGCGCGGAGATCGCGTCGACCGCGATGCGGTTGCGCTCCTCGGGCATCGTCAGGTCGCCCGACCGCAACCCGGCCTCGACGTGGGCCACGGGCACGCCGGCCGCGGCCCCGGCCTGGGCGCCCGCCAGGGTCGTGTTCGTGTCGCCGAGGACGAGCACGGCGTCGGGCCGCTCGAGCGCGACCACGCGCGCGGCGGCTGCCCGCAGCACGTCCGCGTCCGCGGTGCGCAGGTCGAGCAGGTGCGCCGGAGCGGGGATGCCGAGATCGTCGAAGAAGACGGCCGACATCTCGTCGTCCCAGTGCTGGCCGGTGTGGACGACGGTCTCGTGGATGCGCGCGTCCCGCAGGGCGACCGAGAGCGGGGCGGACTTGACGAACTGCGGCCGGTTGCCGACCACGGTGAGCACGTTCATGCGACGGTCGTCCGGCGGACGGGCGTGGTGCGGCGCTCGGCGGGCATCAGGCCGGATCGTCGCACACGGGTGCGGGGGGAGACCGCGCCCGCTCAGGATCGGCCACGGCCGCCGCCGAGCTCGGCGGCCACCTCCGCGGCAACCTCCTGCACGACCTCGACGAACGCCGAGGCGGCGCGCGAGAGGTCGCGCGCGGCGTGCCAGGCGATCGTGATCTCGCGCGGAGGGACGCCGACCACGTCGAGCACGGCGACCTCCCTGTCCGAGCGCTCGACCGCGAGCAGCGGCACGAGCGCGTAGCCGATCCCGGCGCCGACGAGGCCCTGCACGATGCCGCTCTCGTCGGAGCGGAAGACGATCTGCGGCTCCATGCCGCGGCCGCGCAGGAATGCCTCGCCGCCCTCCTCGGGGCGGCGGTAGGCGATCAGCGGCAGCCGCGCCAGCTCGCGCACGCGCACCGGCGCGCCTGCCCGCGCGAGCTCGGAGGCGGCGGGAGCGAGCAGCACGTAGGGGTCGGAGAGGACGTGCGCGTGCTCGAGGTCGGGGTCGGCCGTGCGCAGGACGAAAGCCAGCTCGAGCTCGCCGCGCTGGAGCTGCTCGCGCAGGCGCTCGTCGTAGGGGGATTCCGTCAGGCGCACCTCGATCCCCGGCCAGCGCTCGACGTAGCGGCGCATCGCACCGGGGAGGAGCCGGATGCCTGCGCTCTGGAAGGTGCCGACATGAACGGTGCCGGCCTCGCCCTCGGCGAGCGCGTTCAGGTCGGCCTCCGCCGCCCGCATCGCCGCGGCGGCCCGCCGCGCGTGGCGCAGCAGCCGCTCGCCCGCGTCCGTCGTCGTGACCGGCCGCCGGCCGCCCGGCCGCTCGAGCAGGCGCATGCCCGCCGCGGCCTCGAGCGTGGCGATCTGCTGGCTGATCGCCGGCTGCGAGTAGCCGAGCGTGCGCGCGGCCTCGGCGAACGAGCCGCTGGCGGCGACGGCCTCGAGCGCCGCGAGGTGGCGCACCTCGATACCGAGAAGGCGATCATGGTTTCTGATCGGAGCGTTCATAGAGTCGTATTTTACGAATCGATGCGGCGTGGCGATCCTGTCTGCATGCGCCGGTCGTCTCCTCTCGGCCCACTCGTTGCCCTCGCCTTCGCGAACAGCGCGGCGGACGCTGCGCTGCTCCCGCTGCTTCCCGCGATCCGCCGTGACCTCGGGCTGACGGCGCTGCAGACGGGCGCGATCCTGTCGACGACCACGCTCGCCATGCTCGCGACGGCGCTGCCCATCGGCCTCCTCGTCGGCCGCGTCGGCGCGCGGCTGCTGCTGCTCGCGGCGGCGCTGCTGATCCCGCTCTCGCTTGCTGTCCAGGCCGCGGCCCCCGGGCTTCCGGCGCTGCTCGCGGGTCGCCTCGCCTTCGGCGTCTCCTTCGGCATCGTGTGGGTGGTCGGCCCGGCGCGGGCGATGGCGGACGGGCGCGGTGCCGCGGGAACGGGGCGCCTGATCGCGGTGTCGGGAGCCGGCTGGCTCGTCGGCCCGGTGCTCGCCGGGGTGCTCGCGGATGCGGTGGGCTGGCGGGCGACCTTCGCCGCTCTCGCCGTCGCGACCGCCCCGGTCGCGGCCCTCGTCGCACTCGACCGCGCGCCCGCGGCGTCGCTCGCGGCGGCGCGCCTGCGCGACGCCTTCGCCGCGGTGCGCCACGATCGCTCGGCCGGCGGCGCGACGCTCGTCAGCGCGCTCCTCGGCGTCGTCACCGGCGTGACCGGGCTGCTCGCGCCGCTCGTGCTCGCCGCCAACGGGCTCTCGGCGGGGGCGATCGGTGTCGCGGTCGGCGTCTCGGCGGCCGTGTGGACGGCGGCCGCGGCCGTCGCCGGTCGCGTGGGGCCGGCACGGACGAACGTCCATGCGCTCGGCGTCGGCGCCGCCGCCCTCGCGACGGCCTGGCTGCTGCCGGCGATCAGCCTCTCCACCGCCGTCGTCGTCGGCTTCCTCGTCGTCTCGGCGGCGTGCCGCTCCTCGATCGGCACGCTCGTCTACGCGGTGGGTGCGCACGGCGCGAGCGGGGAGGCGTCCGCCGCGGCGTCGGTCGGCGTGATGAACCTCGCGTGGGGGGTGGCGGCGCTCGTCTCGCCGCTTGCCGCGGGAGCGGCGGACAGCGAGGCCGGCGTGCGCACGGCCTTCGCCGCGGTCGCCCTGCTCGCGCTCGCGCTCGCGCTGTGGCTCCTCGCGCCGCGCCGCCGCACGCCCGCGCCCGCCTGAGCGTGGCATCGCGGGCCTGTGGACGCCGCTCGTATGCCACCGGCGGGGGCGCTACGAGCGGGACGTTCGTCGAACCGGTTGCGGCGTACGTTCGAGAGCTCCGAAGCTGCGCTCGAGCCGATCGAGATGGTCGAGCAGGCCGGCGCTCTCCCGGGCGCGATTGCGCTTGCCGACCGTCGCCTGTCTCAGGACACCGGCTTGCTCGAGGCGGACTACAGCCAGGCGGGCTCGTTCCTCGCTTCCGCCGAGGAGCTCGGCTGCCACCTTCACGTTCACGATCGGATGTGAGGGCAGCGCCTCGATCAGGCGCCTCGCACCTGAACCCGAGCGGGGTCTTCCAGCCGCCTCGATCCACAGTAGCGTCCCCGCTCGTGGTGTACGAGGCTGAGCGCGTCATCCTCGCCTGAGCTTCACGCGGCTGCTGCGAGAGCCTCTCCTCTCACGGCTGTGATTCGTCTGGATCCTTCGACCGCCCCTCGATCTTGCTCAGCTTACGGTGGAAGATGCGGATCTGACTGCCTGGCCGCACCTGCGAGGGGCGGCACGGGTCGCACGGTTCAGGCTGCGACCTGCGTTACCTCTGTCGTGGTTCAACGACTAGCTGAAGAGAACCAGGACTCCGATTGGAAGGAGGCGGGCCAGTAGGGGAACATCGGTCTTGCGCGAAGACGACCTGTCCGGCCTGCAGGCGCGCAGCTCGAACGCACTGGCTGACACTGCCGGCCTCGCTGGTGCCGCAACCAGCTGGCCGTGCAGAAACGCATCAGCCGTCGACGCTCGGCATCAAACGGAAGGGGAACTTGAAATGCCGACGCTCTCTTCAAGGCGTGGATCGCGGGTGATTCCGATCCTCGCCCTAGGACTCATCCTCGTGGCGATCGCCGTCCTCGCCGCGAGCGGCAACGCTCGGAGTCTGGCCACCTGCACGCCGTCGACCTGGATCCCGGTTCCGGTTTCGCACCAGAGCAAGGGCGGCGGCCACACCGCCTGTGATGCGGGAGCCCCGATGTGGGCCTACGACGTGCGTCTCGTGAACCGGGCGGGAACCGCCCTCGCCGAGACGCTTCACACGGCGCAGGATCAGTCCGGATCGGGGGATCGCTGGACGCCGCTTGCGACCTGTACCGGTGCGTACATCCACAACTTCTACTACATCAACGTGGGTGGTACCGGGAGGAGCGACACCTCCGGCGAGTACGGCTCTCCGACGCCCTGCTAGGCGCCGGACGCTAGCTCGACGTCCCAAACTGCGAACTGAAGGAGGATGACATGGACAATCATGGCCGCTGGGAAAGCACGACACGACACCGGCGGATGACGCTTGGACGGGGCTTCCTCATGGCGACCGTCGTCGCGGCACTTGCCGCGCCGGCGCTCGCCGTGACCGGGAAGCTGGCGGACATCCCCGGCTTCGCCGGCTACGCTGGGAAGGGTCCGACCGCTCAGCCGTCGTCGGTGCCGGATCTGAGCCGCGCCTCGAAGCTGGTCTCGGCGAAGCTGCCGTCCGGCCAGGAGCTCGCGGTGTGGCAGGCGCCGAACGCAGGCGGTGGCCACTGCGTCTTCCTCGACAAGTCGGCGGCGACAGCGGGAGTGCCGACCACGATCACCGGCGCCGGGGAGTGCAGCGATTCGCCGCCGTCGCAGAAGTGGATGAACAAGGACAGTCCAGTCAGTACGAACATCGACTGGGCGAAGACGTCGGAAGGGGCCTACGGCTACGAGGTGACCATCGAAGGTCGTGTCGACGTCGCGCGCGTCGCCGGCCTCGCGGTCGTGTCGTCGGCAGGAGCGATGCCGGTCGCGCTCTCGCACGGCTATTTCGTCGGCGGGCTCGCCCCGTCCGGCGCTTCCGGGAGGCTCGCCCCAGGCGGCCCATACTTCCTTGTTGCTTACGACAGAAGCGGGACGGAGGTCGGACGTCAGGATCTGGAGAAGCTGATCGCTGCGACCCGGCCGCAGTAGCGCCGCCTATGGAAGCCGGCCAACGACGAAAGTGGATCCGGAGGGGTGGGGACGTTTCACGCCTCCGGATCCTGAACTACGCGAGTTCGAGGCGGATCGCGGGAACGAAGCTGCGATCTCACGGGAAACGAGCCGGACTGCTCGACAAGGAGATCGACATCCGCCAGGAGGAAGGCGACGAGAGCCTGGCAAAGCGGTAGACGGCACGATCGCAACTGGCCATGGCGGCTCCCCCTTCTTGCGCTCACGTCTGCGAGCCCTGAATCGGCACTGCCGTACCCGCCTTGTCCAGAGCGACGAGACCTACAATTCCAGGCGGCACATCCTCGAGGAGGTAGGCGTTTCCTGCGGTCGGAACCTCAGCGGCGATCGCGCCGGTCGCGTCGACCAGGCCGATCGAGACGACACCGTCGGCCGCGAGGCCCTGAACTCTCGTGATCCCGCGTGGAGCGCCCTTCGCGATCGTGATCACCGAGAGGTCAAGCGCGGGACGCTCCGCGGACGGAAAGCTCGGATCGATCGGGCATTGCACGATCCCGAGCTGGGTCACGCGTCCAGCCTCGAATTGGCCGACGGCGGCGCACGACTTACCGGATGTCGTCGCAATTCGAAACACGCCGTTCGTACCTACAGATTTCATCAGCGAGACGCCTCGGAGCGCGTCCAGGCCCGGGCCACCGAATCGCCCTAGCAGCTCAGCAGCTTGGCCCTCGACTTCGACCGGAGTCCCGTCGCTACCGACGGCCCAGGTCTCGATTGCGAGCCCTGCACCGTCCTCGCGTGCTGCTGCCACAAGAGCGAACAACCCAACGCCTACGACGATCGCCAGACCAGCTGCCACACGCCAGAGCCGATTGCGCATGATTGTGTCCCTCCTCAGGAGTACGCCTGGGTTTGGAGATAGGACGCCGCGCCGCTGACGTACTCGGCCGCGGACTTCAGGTAGCCACCCAGCCCAACGGTGCTCGGCACTGTCGCAACCTGGGTGACGCCCGAGACGCCAATGAACCCAGACGTGTACGCGTCTTTTTGCCAGCCCAGGTAAACGTATCCCCCACCCCGCTTGTCCATGTAGTTCGAGTTCCAGTAGTTCCACCCACTGCAGACGGCGCCCGGCACGGCGACCGCTGGCGCCATACAGTTGCCATTGCTCGACGAGTTGCCCAGGTAGTTGAAGCCCCAACTCCAGGTCGCTGCGGCCGAGACTGGCGCGATGATCAGCGCGACGACCGTCGTTCCTATTGCGACTCGATACCTCATTCAATCCTCCTCCCGAGTCGTACGAGGACCCGTTCTTACCGGTATTTCGCACGAGACGCCTGAAAGTAACGCCCGCGACGGGCACAGCTGGCCGCAAACGCGGGAGGTCGCGATGCTGTCACGGCCGTGGCGGCGCCGGAATCGTCTTCGTGCCCACCGCGTTCCCGTCGTCGTCGAGCAGGCTCACCTGAATCGGGAACGCGTTCGCGGACTCGGGGAGGTCGACGACGAAGAAGCCTGCGTCGATGGGAGCCGAGACTCGGGTCAGGGCGACACGCTGGGTCTGACCCTTGGCCGGGCGGATTTCCGCCTCTACCGCCTTGTTTGTCAGGGCGCTGCCGTAGACGACTGCCGGGCCCTGAGGGAAGCGTTTCGCTGCGAAGCCGGCGCCGAACATGATCTCTCTGGCCGCATCGCATCCCCCCCCGAGGCCCTCGATCTCGAGGCAGAAGCCACCTTGACGCGTCGGCGCAATGAAAAGACGGGCGGAGGTGCCGTCAGCCAACCTGATCGTCATGAGTGTTCGCGCCTCCGAAGCCACGACGCTGGGGTCCATGCCCGTCGGTGCGCCCCGCCCCAGGCTTTCGAATCTGAGGACGATCTGTCTCGGCGCTTTGGGGCTGGAAAACCAATCCGAGACGCCGGGAATGACGTTCGTGAACGCGAGCGCAGGCAGAACGACGATGGCAGCCGCCACGGCAGCGGCAAGAAGCACGACTGTGCGGCGCCAATGTGTCTGTCCAGCAGGCTCTGGGCGCGTCTGCGCGATAGCGTCGGCGATCGCGAGCAACTCCGGATCGTTGCCAAGCGCCTCGGCGATCTCGGCATTGGAGAAGACGCTAACCGGTTCCTCGTCCATGGTGTTCCCACACTATGTCTCTCGCCGCGGCAGGCACAACGGGAACCAGTTACCCCCGCGAACTTCCGAAGGGAGGACGTCGATCCCGCTGAGGCAGCCGTCGGGGCTGAGCGAAACCGCAGAGCCCCGACGGGAATGCCCTGGCGGTTACGGCGCCGGAGGCGCCGGAATGGTCCACTCCTTATCGGATCCGTCCACGAAGCGCACGGTGATCGCGGTCGGCTTCGACTGGAGCTCGAGGTAGAAGGCACCGTCCCGCACGATCGCCGGGTGAGATGTCGCGCCGGTTGCGACGCTAACACCTGTGACGCCTTCCCCTGTTAGCCCGTGCACGACCGTGGGCGCACCGGCATCGAAGCCATCCGGGTCAACGAGACCCCATTCGAGGCCGTCTCGTGCGATCGCCGACCCGTCCGTGCACCCGGCGTCGCCCGACGGGCTCACCACGTAGCACGCCTGTTGTTTGTCGGTCGGGACGAGGTAGGTCGTCTGCCCGTAGGCACTGATTGTCTTGCGACTGTCGGTGGGAAGCGGCGTTCCAGGGTTGAGCGCTTCGCTTGGTGCCCCACCAGCGAGGAGACGGGCGAGGCCTGCCTGCGCCGAGGCGGGCAACGCGTCGTCTGCAGTACGAGCACGGCTGAAACTCGGAAGCACGTCGGCTGCGCGAGCCGGGGCTGCAGCTTCGGTTTCCACGTCGAAGCCTCCTCCGGCGGATGCGACGACACTCACCGCGAGCATGGCGCCGATTGCCGCGGAGCCACCGAGCACGAACGATGCCGAGCGTGAAAACGGATTCTTCACCGCGTCGCCTCCTAGTTTGTTGTCTGGCATGTCCAGGTCACGCCGGAGTTGTCGTCGCTGTTCGAGCATTTCGCGTAGGCGACCGTGCCGCTGCCGCCGTTGTACTTCGTCGGGTTCGAGCTGTTGAAGACCAGACCGGTTTGACTGGAGCCATGCAGATACCAGACCCACCAGGAGCGGCCCGCCTGGTGCCACACCTGGTTGTAGTCGCGTACCGCCTCGCCGCTCGTGGCGAACGTGCCGCCAACACCGTTCGTACCGGAGGCGTACGTGATCTGCGCCGCCAGAGCGACTGCGGGTGGCAGAACGACGAGGAATAGGCAGGCAGCTACGAGAGCGAGTCTGCGCAGGCCTCCCCGGGTCCATTGCGTCACATCGATGGAACGCACACGCGCCCTCCTTCGTTTCCGCCGTTTCCGCTGACGGCTGTCGGGAAGAGAAGTCGCGCTGGCGTCGGAAAAGTAACGGGGCTCTCCGCTTCCAGTTCGCACGCGTCCGTGCCAGGCTAGGGTCGCCGTCTGACCTCTGCCGTGAGCACTCGATGACGACCCTGTTGGACGCGAGCAGCGCCGTCGTCCAATTGTCCCGCTTCACGCCGACCTCGAGCTGTGGCTCAACCTCGGCGAGCCGTTCCTCCGGCAAGCTCACTGGCAAAGCGATCTGACACGACATCTTCCACCCCGTGCCCGACCTGATCGTGCCCGACCTGATCGCGGGATCGTGCCCGACCTGAAAGCCACCAACGACAACCCCCAAACCGTTTCATCTGGACCAGACCGGCGGAAAGATTCTCGGAGAAGAGGAGCCGCGGCCGCGGCACTCTTGACGCAAACGACCAAATGAGACCGAGACGGTGCACTAGGTCCCTCGCCTTGACCTGGCTTCCCAAGTCGACGACGGAAGGGCGCGACGACGGAAGGGCGCAGAGCGCTCACGGGTCAACTCATCCGGCACCCGTGAGCGCTCTCTGCGTGGATCAGCCTGCAACCCCGGTTTCTTGTCGAGCGATCTCGCCGCCAGCAGTGTCATGGGCGACAACCGTGACCGGTGTAACGCCCGCGGCGAGATCCGCCCGAGAGACACGGTAAGCGAAGACACGATAAGGGACATCCGCGCTCTTCGACGCAAAAAGCGGTAGTACAACAGTTGAGCCGTCGCTCATTTCCGCTTTGAGTTGCGCGACCGAGCTATCGGCGAGGCCGTAAAGCCGGGCCTCTTTCAACGACGCACCTGTCGCTCCACCAGCGGAAGCAAACACGGCCATGAACGGCTTCCCACCAAGCGGCGAATCAGCCGGACCGCAGGCGCCACCAGAGGCGATGCCATTGAGTTGCGCGTCGCTCACGCAAATCGATCCGTCCGAGAGTCGCGCGACATAAACGGCCAGATCGGGACGACCGATTTGACTCGGAAAGCCGACGGCCTTCTGACCGAGACCGTTGGCAGCGAGTTCTTGCAGCTGCGCACCCTGCTGTGCGTCTGTCGGGAAGAGGAGCGATCGGCCGCTGGCGATAGCAACCCCCGCAACAGCAATCGCGACGACGAGAGACGCGACGAGGACGAGACGATTCTTGGTCACCTCCAGCACCTCCTGGTCAGTAGTCGAAGACGGTGCATGCGACCGTCCCACTTGTGTGCAGCAGGCAGTACCCCTTCTTCACCGTTGAGCTGTTCCACGACGCCCACACGTCAGGCGCGGTGCTGCGATGAGTGTCGTGCCATGAGTAGGAAACGTTGTCGATCAGCGTGATCGTTCTGTCAACCCCTGTCGTGGTGTGGGAGTTCGCTTTGATCCAGGACGACCCGTAGCTTGAGCTTGCACTGGTGCCATATGAGTAGGAACCCTCCGGCAAGAACCGCTCGTAAGTCGCAGCAGCCGCGCTTCCTGCAAGAATTCCGGCGCCTAACACTGCGACTATGAGGATTAGCCTGCTTGAGGTAACCGTGGGTCGCATACCTTCCTCTCTACGTTGTCCGCTGACGGCTGCCGGGAAGAGAAGTCGCGTTGGCGTCGGAAAAGTAACGGTGCTCTCCGCTTCCAGTTCGCACGCGTCCGTGCCAGGCTAGGGTCGCCGTCTGACTTCTGCCGTGAGCACTCGATGACCCACCCTCCGAAGCGCTCGACCCTCGCCGAGCGCGCGTACCGTCAGTACCGCCTGCGGATCTACCGCTTCTTCATGCGTCGAACAGGCAGCCCCGCGGACGCAGAGGATCTGACCCAGCGCGTGTTCGCCGACGCTGTCGAAGCATTCGCAGGCGACGCCACGCCTCCTGACTCGATGCTGGCCTGGCTGTACACGGTCGCATACCGAAGGATGGCCGATGAGATACGGCGGCGCAGCCGGACGCCCCAGGCAGCAGCACCATGGAATGTCGACACACTCCACTCAACCGACGAGTACGGCCCGAACGTGCGGGCAGCGCTCGAGACGGCCATCGCACATCTATCCGAAGAGCAGCGAACCGTCGTCGTGCTTCGCCTCCTCCGCGGGCTGCCGTTCGCCGAGATCGCCGAGCTCATCGGCCAGAGCGAAGCTACCTGCAAGATGCGATTTGCCCGCGGCATCACTCGGATCCGCAAGGAACTCGAGGACAACAACGTACGCCCATGACCATCCAGGTCGACATATAGGGGGGATCGGGGGTCTGGTCTTCTTCGTTCCACTTGGCTGTCCCGACCGCAAGTCTGCGAGGATCGGCTGATGATCGGAGGCCACGTCTTCTTCGTCTCGACTGATCGCCTTGGCGCACGGCTCCCAGCGGGCGCAACGTCGCCGCACGTCTCGGCTATCTCGCGCAAACCGTAACCCCGCTGGACGGGCGCGATCACGGCCAGGTGGAACGAAGAAGACCTGACCCCGGCCTTCCCTCGCGTTAGTTGCTTCGTCGAGGTTGCGTGCGCGGGCAAGCAGGGCGCCGATCGCGACGAAGGTTTCCGGCTCCACGGTCATGGGTTGAGGTAGCCGTCGGGTCCGAAGAGGGTGGTTCGGGCGAGGAATTGGTTGTAGTAGCGGCAGGATGGTTCGCCGACATGCAGGCAGACGGCGCATGCGGAGCCGTTGCGGGTGCAGCCGGGGTCGAGTGCGCAGCGCGGTTCACCGTGCACGACCTCTCGCAGCGCCTTGTCGAGGTCGTTCTCGAACAGGGCCTGGAGGCCGCCGAGGACGAAGTCGCCGCGGCTGGCGGCGAACACGACGAAGCCGAGATGGAGTGGGACGAGGTATTCGCTGAGCGCGTCGCGTTCGACGCCGGCGAAGGCGGAAATCTTGCGGATGATTCGGTGCGAGAGGGAGTGGATGAGGCGTAGAAGGTCGGCGCCTGGTGTGTCGAGCGCGGGGTCTTCGCCGGCGCGCGGGATTTCGCAGCTGCGAATGATCGCCAGCCGCGCCTCGTACGGGTCACTCGGCGCGGTCGTGAGGTGCCCGCGCGCGGTGAGCCAGCTCGCGACGCGGAGTGGGTCGAGGCGGAAGAGCAGGCCCTCGGTTTCGGCCTTGATCGCGTGTAGGCGGATGCTGCCGTCGGCTGCGCGGAAGGGTCGGAGGGTAGAGGCCCCGGCGGCCGCTTCGCCGCGGGTGTAGCCGAAGACCGTAGTCAGGACTGGGAAGGTTTCGAGCAGCTCGACCTCGTCGAGGCCCGCTTCATGGATTGCCGGCGGGTAGAGCTGCTCGTAGCGGGCGCGCGCGCCGGGGCCGCTACGGGCTGCTAGCTCGTCGAGCCGAACTCGGCCGCCGGAAACGGCGTAGGCGAGCTTGAGGGCCGCCTCGAAGGCCTCCTCTTTGGTGTCGTCCTTCAGATCGAGATCCGCGGGTGCGGTGCTGATCCGGTCGCCCGCTTGCGCGGGTCTGTCAGATTTTCGGTGTAAGTCCTGTTGTCTATTTTGTTAATCGTTGATCTCGATTCGTCCTTCGAATGTCACTGCGAACGCGTTGAGGGCGGGCTTCCAGCGGTTGCTCCAGCGTGCTCGG